>JAGGVN010000008.1 GCA_021158005.1 Candidatus Aerophobota bacterium
TGAGTTTAATAAGTAAGCTAGCTCAAAATCAGGAAGGCTTAATAACACCAAAAATTATATATGAGGCAGCTTTAAAAAAAGATAAATTTGCCGTTGAAGTCATTCAAGAAACCGGGTATTATTTAGGGCTTGGCCTGGTAAGCTTGGTTAACCTTTTAAATCCAGAGGTAATTGTTATTGGAGGAGACATCTCTCAGGTAGCAGATATCTTGCTTGAACCAGTTAGAGAGGTAGTGGTCTCTCGTGCCTTATCAGTTCCTGCCCAAAGAGTTAGAATTGTAGCTTCCCATTTTGGAAAAGACGCTGGCATTATTGGAGCAGCTACCTTGGTGCTGGAGAATATTTTTCAAATCCCTGAGGTTAACTTGAGCTCTGTGAGGTAAATGCCCTAAAGACTCAATTTTTAGCGATACCGTATTATTACCGGGGGAAGTAAGGTTTTTAGTAATTGGCTTAGGATCTATAAAGGAGCTTTTAATATTTAAAGGTTAATTAATTTCTTTAGAAGCTTTGTCACATAAGCAGATATTATACCAGGAGGTTTAAATGATTAAAGGTGAACTAAAGGAAAGATTGAAAGGCACAATAGTGCCAATGCCAACTCCTTTCAAGGAGAATTTTGAGGTTGATTATGAGGGAATACGAAGGTATACAAGATTTTTAATTGATAATGGGATAAAAGTGATATCTCCATTGGGAAGCACTGGTCAGTTCGATGCACTTACTATGGAAGAACGTAAAAAGGTAATGAAAACTGTTGTAGAAGAGGCAAATCATGAGGCAGTTGTGATTGTTGGAGCAGGACATACTGGGACATCTATTTCTAACCAGTTAGTTCATTATGCCGAAGAAATAGGAGCAGATGCTGTTTTAGTTTGTCCACCGTATTATCAGTATAGTGGTGCTGAGGGAATTTATCAGCATTACAAAACACTTTCCGATAATAACTCTATCGGCATAGTTGTTTATAATAACAAGGCGGTTATTCAAAGTGCACCATTGGATCTTTCCTTGTATGATAAGATAACAGCTCTTGAAAATGTAGTTGGAGTGAAAGAAGCCAGTGGAGATTATAACTTTTATTACAATCTCCAAACAAAATTTGGTGATAGAGTAGCTATAATTGGTGGAGGATCTATGAGACATTACCTATGGGGTTATATGTGGGGCTCTCCAGCATATTTTGCCAGTGTAGGTAACTTTGTTCCTCAGGTAGAAATTGAATTTTGTGATTTTTTAGCTCGTGGAGAAATTGATAAAGCTAAGGAAATTGTTGTTAACTTAGAACAGCCCTTTTTTGAAGTAGCGGTTAAGTTCGGGTGGCAAGAATCTCTAAAGGCAACTATGGAATTATTTGGTCTTCCAGCAGGACCACCAAGATTGCCACTTGTTCCTCTTTCTGAAGAGGAAAAAGAAGAATTGAGGAAAGTTGTTGTGCGTTTGGGTTGGTTAAAGAAGTAAGGGATTTTCTTTAGTATAAAGGTAATTAAAACAAAATAGAGAATAAAAGAGGTAGTATACGTATATAAGTTAATGTAATATTACACTTTAAGAAAAAGGTAATGAGAGGGAGTGTGAGTTTGAATGAAATAATATCTACAGATGTTCTTGTTATAGGTGGAGGAGCAGCAGGTATAAGGGCAGCTATAGAGGCAAATGATAATGGTGCGGATGTATTGCTCGTAGTAAAAGGTAAGTTTGCAAAAACAGGGTCCTCATTTTTCTCTTTAGTTCATGGTTGGGGTATACAAGCTGTGTTTAAAGATACTAATTTAGATGACTCAACAGAGAAGCATTTAGAGGAGATATTAGAGGCTGGTTTGGGAATGTGCGATGTGAAATTAGCCAGGATTTTGGTAGAAGAGGCTCCTCAAAGAGTTATGGATTTGGAAAGGTATGGAATCGAGTTTAAAAAAGAAAATGGTGAATTTGTTCAACAGGTAGGTTGTTTCAGTAAAAAACCCAGGGCAATTGCTGCTTCTGATATGAAAAATATTCGCTCTACTTTTAGAAATGAGATTATTAAAAGAAACATTAAAGTCTTAGAAAATACTATGGTTTTTGATCTTTTGACAATTAATAACACATGTGTAGGAGCTCTATGTATAAAAGATAATGGAGATATAATAGCTATAAAAGCAAAGTCAACTATTTTGGCTACTGGTGGAGCCTCTACTATATTTAAAAATAATTTGAATTCTCCTGAGCTAACTGGAGATGGCCAGATAATGGCCATTAACGCTGGTGCTGAGCTTTTAAATATGGAGTTTATACAATTTATATATGGTATTGTCTATCCTAAAAAATTATTATTTGCAGAAAGAGTGTTAGAATTTTGCCCGAAGATCTATAATAGGCATAATGAGTTGTATCTTGAGGGTTATCTACCGGATAGTTTGGAGTATGAGGAAGTTCTAAAGGATAGAGCAAAGCATGGGCCATTTTCTTCCCGTTCTATATCAAAATATTTTGATATTGCCACTTATAAGGAAATTATGAAAAGGAATTGTTCTGAACATGGAGGTGTTTATATTGATTTAAGCGCAATATCAAATAATAAGAAGATGGAAAAATATCCCTTTACGAAGGATTGGATTAGATGGCTTTTTAGCCAAGGTATTGACCCAAATTCTCAGATTTTAGAGATCGCTCCTCATGCGCACGCTTTTAATGGAGGAGTAAGAGTTAATGAGAGAGCTGAAACAAAAGTTAAAGGACTGTTTGCTGCCGGAGAAATTATTGGAGGACCTCACGGGGCTGATAGATTAGGTGGTAATATGATGTCCCTGACCCAGGTTTTTGGTGCTCGTGCAGGAAAATATGCTGCTATAAGGTCAAAGAAGATAAAGGAGATTCCCTGGAATGAGGAAAGTATAAAGAGAAAATATTCTTCAATAACAAAGTTAACCAAGGCAAAAAATGGCATAAAGCCGGATAAAATCGATGAAGAAATTAAGAGGTTAATGTGGGAGAACGTAGCCATATGTCGAAATGAAAAAGGTCTTAGTAAATGTATCGAAAAACTTGAGGAAATTGGGAATAAATATATTCCTAACATAGCTGCAGGAAATATTAAAGAACTAAAGCAAGCTATCTCAGTAAGAAATAAATTAACTTTATCTAAAATAATTGCTAATTCTGCTTTAATTAGAAAAGAAAGTAGAGGTTCTCATTACAGAGAGGACTTTCCCGATATTGATAACAATGAATTTAATAAGTGTATAATAGTAGAGAAAGAAGGAGAGAAAATATTGTATAAGTTAGAGAGTGTTAATTAATCAGAAAATTAAAGATATAGAAGAAGATGATATTAGGGTAAATTGGCAGTGAAGCTAATTTCTAAACTAAGAAGAGGGGGTGATTCAGATGAGGTAAAAAATGAGGGCACATTGGGTAAAAGGTAAAAATAACAAAACAGGGAGGAGTTAAAGATGAAAATTGTAAAAAAAATATGGTTAGTTGGTTTGGCTGTTTTGCTTGTTAGCTTAATGAGTTTTTCGCCAGCTATGGCAGTTAAAGAAGGAGGAACACTTAATCTTCACATAAATAAAACTCCTGATAGTCTATGGCCATTAACTGCTACTTGCAGGCGAGCAACTTATCTTTTTGAATTAACCTACAATTATCTGGTAGGATTTAATGATGCTAATGAGATAGTGCCCCAATTAGCGGAAAGCTGGGATGTCTCCGATGATGGTTTAACCTATACTTTCCATCTGCGCAAAGGTGTAAAATTTCACGATGGGTATCCATTTACAGCTAAAGATGTGGAATTTACCTATACACTTTTAGCTAATAAAAAAGCAGCTTCCTTATTTTTTGGAAAAGTAGAGCCAGTTAAAGGAGCAAAAGCATATTATGATGGAGAAGCGAATAAAGTTGATGGCATTCAGGTAGTAGATGATTATACTATAAAATTTGTTCTGGAAAAGCCAAATGCAGCTTTTCTCTCTAATCTTATGTTTCCCATTGTCCCGGAACATATCTTTGGCAAAATACCAGTAGATCAATTGGCTACATCTCCTGAGTCACAGAAGTTAATTGGCACAGGACCATTTAAATTAGTAAAGTATGTTACTGACCAGTATTATGAATTTGAATGCTTTGATGATTACTGGCAGGGAAAACCTCATATTGAGAAAATCTATGTAAAAATAGCCAAAGCTGATGTAGCTATCGCTATGCTGGAAAAAGGAGAGATTGATTATATTCCCGAGTTTCCTCCCTCTGAGTTGGATTACGTAAAATCGTTGCCGAATCTTAAGATTTTAACTCAAACTAATACTACCTGGCCATGGGCGTGGTGTTTTAATCTCAAAAGGTCCTATTTTAAGGATAAGAGAGTACGGCAAGCTATTGCTTATGCTCTTGATCGCCAGGGTTTTGTGGATTCAGTATTGAGAGGATATGGTACAGTAGTTAACTTCCCTAACACAAATGCGCGCTGGGCTTGGCCTGATCCTTCTGAGATAAATCAATACCCCTATAATCCAGAAAAAGCAAAGACTTTGCTTAAAGAGGCAGGATGGGATCCCGATCGGGTAATAGAGATATTGTATTACCCCGGTAATAAAGAGCGGGACCAGTTTGCTACAATTGGACAGCAAATGCTTAAGAATGTAGGTATCAAAGCAGATGTGGTTTGCATGGATGTTGCCAGAGCAGTAGAGAAGTTTCATAAGGGGAATTTTGATATACTTCAGACGGGTGCCTCGGCTCAACCAGATCCTGATTATCAGAGTTTATATTTCGAGTCCTCAAAAGTTATCCCTGCGGGAGATAATATAACATCTTATGCTAATAAACGTGTTGATGAGCTTTTCAAAAAGGGAAGAAAAACCTTTGATCCAGCAGAAAGAGCTAAGATTTATAAAGAGATAAATAAGATTCTAAATGATGAGCTTCCATGGATAATTATTTGTGAGCCCATGCATGTTTCTGTTGTCAATAAAAGAGTCCATGGTATGCATTTCAACCCCAATATTATAGCATTTAGAGACCCAGCAAGGCTTTTAGATATTCATAAATGGTGGCTGGAATAAAATAGAGTGGATGGAGTGGAGAAAATGGGAGTTTTTGCCCCTGCAGGGGCAAAAACTCCCATTCAGAGTCCACAAAGAAGAACAGATAAAAGGTTAAGGAGTAAGATGTAATGGGAGCTTACATTATACGGCGATTGTTAATAGGCTTAGTAGTTTTGTTCTTTGTTACCGTGATACTTTTTATCCTAATGAACCTGATGCCCGGGGATCCTATTACCGCTTATATACCTCCAGAGGTTTTAGCTCAGGCAGGACCTGAATATATTGAGATACGTCGTGAGCAACTTGGTTTAAACAAACCAGTGGTAGTCCGCTATTTTATATGGTTAAATGAGTTAGTCCATGGTAATATGGGCTATTCAGTGCAAAATGGAGAACCTGTTCTCTCCAGAATTAAAGAGAGAATTGGAGCAACCTTTGAGTTAACAGGAACGGCGCTTTTACTAGCTATTATAATAGGAATACCTATAGGAATAATATCTGCTGTAAAGCAGTACTCCATCGTTGATTCTTTAGTGACCTTATTTAGCTTTACAGGTGTTTCTATACCTGTCTTTTTCCTTGGCTTGGGACTAATTTATGTTTTTTCTCTCCGATTAAATCTTCTTCCTACTGGAGGATTAGCCACTATTGGCGCTCCTCCCTCTTTGCTGGATAAACTTTCTCATTTAATTATGCCTGCTTTTGTGCTATCTGTAGCTAACCTTGCTCAGTTTGCCCGTTATACTCGCTCCAGTATTTTAGATGAGTTAGGACAGGATTACGTGAGGACAGCTCGGGCTAAAGGAGTCAAAGAACTTCGTGTCTTGTTTTATCACATTCTTCGCAATGGAATGATTCCTCTAATAACTGTTATAGCTTTACAGATACCACTTCTCTTTGGAGGAGCAGTAATTACAGAGCAGGTTTTCTCCTGGCCTGGCATGGGTAGGTTAGCTTTAGAGGCGATAATGCAGCGAGATTATCCTCTGTTGATGGGCATTACTACAGTAATAGCTATATTAGTATTAATAGCTAACCTCTTGGCTGATATATTGTATGCAGTAGTTGATCCTCGTATTAGATATCAATAAGGAGATAAGGATAATGAGGAAGAGAGAAGATGCTTTACTTAAAAGAGATAATCTCACCGATGCAGAGGATACATCCACAAAATTAAATATTTTTAAGTCATTAAAAAAATCTCGTACCTGGAGGAGATTTCGACGTCATAAATTAGCTTTGGTAGGAGCTACCTTTTTATTAGTATTGATATTAATAGCTATTTTTGCTCCCCTAATTGCTCCATACGATCCTTATGCTATTGACCTTTCTGCTTACAGAAATCCACCCAGTTATGCTCATTGGCTTGGAACAGATACAGCTGGTCGAGATGTTTTAAGCCGTTTGATTTATGCCTCCAGAGTTTCTCTTTTAGTTGGATTGGGAGCTGTTTCCATTTATGTGATAATTGGCACTATATTGGGGGCAATTTCCGGTTATTACGGGGGATGGGTTGATCATATAATTATGCGTATAGCTGATGCTGTGCTTTGTTTCCCTTTATTTGTAATTATATTAGTTGCTGTGACTATAGTAGGACCAAGTCTTTACAATATAATCCTTGCTCTTGGTGTACTATGGTGGCCTGGTATTTCTCGGATAGTTAGAGGAGAGTTTCTTTCTTTAAGGGAAAGAGAATTTGTGGAAGCAGCTAAGGCAACAGGTGAGCATAGTATATCAATAATATTTAGATATATTTTACCTAATGTAGTTGCCCCTATTATAGTTGCAGCTACTTTTGGAATGGCAAGTGCTATTTTAGCTGAGGCGGGTTTAAGTTTTTTAGGCTTAGGAGTTCAACCTCCCACCCCCAGTTGGGGGAATATGCTTATCGATGCTCAATCGTTGACCATTTTAAAGAGTATGCCATGGCTCTGGATACCTCCAGGGGCAATGATTTTAATAACTGTTTTAAGTATAAACTTTGTAGGTGATGGGCTGCGTGATGCCTTCGATGTCCGTGGTCGAGCAGAATAAAGGATGGTAAAAATGATGCGAGACCAAAATTTACTTTCAGTAAAAAACTTAAGGACTTACTTTTATACAGAAGATGGCGTAGTAAAAGCAGTAGATGGAGTTGATTTTGAGATTAAAAAAGGCGAAACTCTGGGTATGGTTGGTGAGAGTGGATGCGGGAAAAGTGTCTCTGCTTTATCTATAATGCGTCTTATTCCTATGCCTCCCGGCAGGATCGTAGAAGGAGAGATTTACTTTAAGGGTGAAGATATCTTAAAGATAAGTGAGGTAGCAATGCGTAAGATAAGAGGAAGGGATATATCTATGATTTTTCAGGAACCTATGACCTCACTTAATCCAGTTTATACTGTAGGCAATCAAATATCTGAGGCTATAACTATACACCAGGGACTTAATAGAAAGGATTCCTGGGATAAAGCTATTGAAATGTTAAGGCAAGTGGGGATTCCTGATGCTTCGAAAAGAGCAAAGGAATATCCTCATCAGATGAGTGGAGGAATGAGACAAAGGGTAATGATAGCTATGGCTTTATCCTGTAATCCTGAACTTTTAATAGCTGATGAGCCAACTACTTCTCTTGATGTTACCACTCAGGCTCAAATTCTAGATTTAATTGGCAAATTGCAAGAGGAGTTTAAATTATCAGTATTAATTATAACCCATAACTTAGGAATAGTTGCTGAGGTAGCAGATAAAGTAGCAGTGGTATATGCAGGTAAAGTAGTAGAATATGCTAAAACAGATGAGATTTTTTCTCATCCCCTTCACCCTTATACTATAGGTTTATTAAGATCTGTGCCACGTTTGGATATGAAGAAAAAGGATAAACTGCAGACAATAGAGGGAGAGGTTCCCGACTCTTTAACTTTTCCATCTGGATGTAAATTTCATCCTCGTTGTTTTCTTTGCCAGGAAAAATGTAGGACAAAAGAGCCTCCTTTAATTAAAGCAGAGAATGGGCGCTTAGTTAGGTGTTGGAGGTATAATGAGATATGAAAAAGAATGGATACTTAATTAAAGTTGAGAACTTAAAGAAGTACTTCCCTATAAGAAAAGGTGTTTTCTCCAGAGTATCTAATTATGTAAGAGCGGTTGATGGGATAAGTTTTTCTATTAAGAAGGGTGAAACTTTAGGGTTAGTGGGAGAAAGTGGATGCGGTAAAACCACTACAGGTAAATGTATTTTAAGGTTAATAGAGCCTACAGAGGGAAAGGTAATCTTTAAAGACAAGAATGTAGGTGATTTAAGTAATGAAGAGTTGCATGAGATGCGTAGGAATATGCAGATAATCTTTCAAGACCCTTATGGTTCACTTAACCCTCGAATGACAGTAAGAGATATTGTGGGAAGATCCTTATCTGTTTATAATTTAGTTCAAGGGGAAAAGCAAAAAGAAAAAAGGGTTGGTGAGCTATTGGAAGTTGTGGGTTTAAAGAAAGAGTATATGAGAAGGTATCCCCATGAGTTTAGTGGAGGGCAACGCCAGAGGATTGGTATTGCCCGTGCTTTAGCTCTTAATCCTGAGTTTGTAGTTTGTGATGAACCAGTATCAGCTCTGGATGTTTCCATCCAAGCCCAGGTAATTAATTTATTAAAAGAGCTCCAGGAAAAGTTTAACTTAACTTATCTTTTTATATCTCATGATTTAAGTGTAGTAAGGTATATTAGCGATAAAGTAGCAGTGATGTATCTGGGAAAGATAGTGGAATTAGCTAATTGGGATGGGATTTATTCCTCGCCTCTTCACCCTTATACACAGGCTCTTCTTTCTGCTACTCCCATTCCTGATACTCGAGTGAGGAGAGAACGTATAATATTACAAGGAGATGTTCCCAGTCCTATTAATCCTCCTTCAGGATGTAGATTTCATCCTCGCTGTCCTTATGCTAAACCAGAGTGTAGCCAATCTGAGCCTGAACTTAAGGATGTAGGTAGAGGACATTATGTGGCCTGTCATTTGGTGAAATAGCAAAAAGATAGGAAAGATGAAAGGAGAAATAATGAAGAAATCTTACAGAGGTGTTATTCCCGCTTTAACTACTCCTCTTCATAAAGATGAAACTATAGACGAGGAGGGACTGTCAAAACTCGTTGAATATCATATATCTGCAGGGGTGGGAGGAATATTTGTTCTTGGTTCAATGGGTGAGTTTGCTGCTCTTGAGGATAAGGAGAAATGGCGTTTAGTAAAGTTAACGGTAGAGAAGGTGGGAGAAAGGGTGCCCGTTTTAGCTGGTGCTTCTGATACAGGAACTAAAAGAGTTATTAAGAATGTTTTAATGGTTAAGGAGTTGGGAGCTGATGCAGCTGTTGTTTTGCCACCTTATTTTTATTTTCTACCAGATCAAAAAGAGATATTTAAGTTTTATGCTGATGTTGCTGAGAAAACAAAGTTCCCTATAGTTATTTACCATAATCCTGTGATGACTAAAGTACGAATTGAATTTGAGACTATTTTTAAACTTAGCAAAATAGAAAATATCATAGGTATAAAAGATTCCAGTGGGGATTATCCTTTGGTAGAAAAGCTTATAAAGGAAATTAAAGGAGATAGTTTTTTTGTTTTTCAGGGGGACGAAAGACACTTGGCTTCGGCTATTGTTGCTGGAGCTGATGGACTGGTTACCGGGGTAGGCAGTCTTGCCCCTCGTATTTTTGTTGAGTTATATCAAGCTGCCTCAAGAGGAGATATTAAAGAAGCTAACCTTGGACAAGAAAAGGTATTAAAACTCTTAAGTTTTTGTGGCGATTCATGGATTAGAGCTATAAAATATGGATTAAAGCTTTTGGGATTATGTGAGGATTATGTTTGCCAACCTTCGACAAGCCTTGACGATATTACAAAAGAAAAGGTGAAATCCGTTTTAAAGGAGCTGAGGTTATATCCTCGTTCTTGAGTTTGCAAGAAATATAGGGAATGGTGTAGTGTAAATTGAAAGAAAAAATACGTGTTCTAATAATTGGCTGTGGCTCAATTGGAGAAAGGCATACACGGGTATTACAGAAATTAGGTGTAGGAGAGATTATTCTTTGTGATGCCAATGTGGACAATTTAACTCGTGTAGCTGAAAAATACAATATCAAGGAAACTTACATAGATTATAATGAGGCATTTAAAAGTGGCATAAATGCAGTGGTAATTTGCACTCCAAATAATCTTCATATACCTATTGCCTTAAAGGCTTGCGAGGAAAATTGTCATATATTCACAGAGAAGCCACTTTCGCACAATCTTGATAATGTTGATAGATTAATTAAATTGGCTGAAGAAAGAAATCTTGTCTTAATGGTTGGTTATTGTTTGCGTTTTCATCCCGCACTTATTTTTATTAAAAAGGTTATCGATGAGAGAAAAATTGGAAACATACTATCATTTCGTTTTGAGGTAGGAAGTTACCTTCCTGAGTGGCGTCCTGGCAGTGATTATCGCAAGAATTACGCAGTTTCACCTTCTTCAGGAGGAGGAGTTATCCTTGATTTAAGCCATGAGATTGATTATATCCAATGGTTAGGGGGAAAAGTAAGGGAAGTTTTTTGTTACAGTGATACTTTAAGTGATCTTGAAATTAAAACTGAAGACACAGCAGAGATACTTTTAAGATTTGAAAATCGAGCAATAGGTGAGGTTCATATGGATTATGTTCAGCGAGCTCCCCGAAGAGATTATCAGATAATTGGTGATAAGGGGACAATTCTTTGTGATTACAATGAAGAAACAGTAAAGGTTTTTACTTGTCTAAAGAAAGTTTGGGAAACTTATTCTTTTAAGATAGAAAGAGATGACATTTTTGCTGAGCAAGATCGACATTTCTTCCAATGTATAAAAGAGAATAAGAGGCCTTTAGTTGACGGCGTAGAAGGAAAAAAGTCCTTGATATTGGCCCTAACAGCTAAAGAATCATCTAAGAAGGGGATGCCAGTAAAGCCAATATATTAATATAAAAAGGGAGAAAAATGAATGTTTTAGAACTTTTTAGCTTAAAAGGGAAAGTTGCTTTAGTTACAGGTGGTGCAGGACTTTATGGTGTAACAATTTCAACTGCTTTAGGAGAGGCTGGAGCAAGTGTAGTAATTGCCTCAAGGAATTTAAATAGATGTGAGAAGGTAGCCAAGGATCTAAGGAGTAAAAATTTAGATGTAGTAGCCATGCCTTTGGACCTCTCTATAAAAGATTCTATAATTGCCTTGAAAGATAGAATAGTCAATACTTATGGCAAAATAGATATTTTATTCAATAATGCAGTAGCCAGAAAAGGTGGCTCGATGGACATAATGACAGCCGAGGAGTGGGAAGAGCCAATGAAGGTAAACTCTACTGGTTTATTTTTATGTAGTAAGATATTTATTGAGGAAATGGTAAAACAAAAATCGGGAAGTGTTATAAATATCTCATCGATATATGGAATAGTGGGGCCTGATTTTAGTATTTATGGGAATACAGGTATGACAAATCCAGCAAATTACTCTTTTGCTAAGGGGGGGATGATTGCTTTTACTAGATATTTAGCTACCTACTATGCAAAATATAATATAAGGGTGAACTGTATAAGTCCGGGAGGTCTTTTTACTAATCAACCAAAGGAGTTTGTAGATAATTATATTAAGAGGACTCCCCTTGGTCGTATGGCAAATGAGGATGATTTAAAAGGAGCTGCAGTGTTTCTTGCCTCAGATGCCAGTAGTTATATTACTGGGCATAATTTAGTTGTTGATGGAGGATGGACTATCTGGTAAATGGGCTTTATTACTATCTCAGTTTTATTAAGAAAAAAAGGAGGCGTTGATGGCTAATGTTCATAAGGATTTTCACGGTTCTATGAGCTATGGTATCCAGTATCTTTATGAAAAGTATGGAGAAAAAGAATTAGTTGAATATTTGAAGCAACTGGCTCATACTGTTTATTCTCCATTAATTGAAGCATTAA
>JAGGVN010000129.1 GCA_021158005.1 Candidatus Aerophobota bacterium
ATTTTCTTCTCTGGGAGATTGCTTATACGGAATTATGGATTACTCCTGTTTTTTGGCCTGATTTTGGAGAAGAAGACCTCAGGGAAGCTCTTAAAGACTACGCAAAACGGGAAAGAAGATTTGGAGGTTTAAAAGAATAGATTGTTTTGGAAACGACTAATTATAGCAATTATTTTTATTCCTCTTCTGATTTTATCTATTTGGAAGGGAACAATAATATTTTTGGGAGTAGTTTGTTTTGTTGTATTAACAGGATTATTTGAGTTTTTCCAGGCCATAGAAAAAGGAGGAAATCCTTTTGTAAGAGAAGCTCTCTTTTTGGGAGGTCTTTATCCTGTGCTTATTTACTTAAAAGGAGAAGAGATTATTCCTCTTTTTCTCCTGATTATCATATTCTTTATTTTTTTGAGGCAACTCTTAAAATTTGACCCCCGGAATTCTTTTAAAAGTATTTCTTTAAGCTTAGGAGGAATTATTTATATTCCTTTTCTTTTTAGTTTTATAATACTCTTAAGAGAAATCCCTGATTGGGGAACAAAGTTAGTAATTACTCTTTTTTTTGTTACCTGGATGGGTGATAGCGGAGCATATTTTATAGGAACAAAATGGGGAAAACACAAATCTTTTTCTCGACTTAGCCCCTATAAATCCTTTGAAGGATTTATAGGGGGGGTTTTTACGGCTACAATAGCTATGATCATTTCCCGAGGATGGCTCCCTTTTTCTCTTATTTCTGCTCTTTTTATGGGAATAATGATGGGTGTAATGGGAGAAATGGGAGATCTTTTTAGCTCTATGATAAAAAGAGAAGTAGGAATAAAAGATTTTGGAAATATTCTGCCCGGACACGGTGGAATTCTCGATAGATTTGATAGTTTACTTTTTACTACACCTTTATTTTATTATTTTGTTAAATGTTATTTAGTTATTTAAATTAGCACTTACATCCTTTACAGATTGGGTAAATCTTCAAACGCCTATTTGTGGCTTTGATGGATACTATTTGATTGAAAGAGGGAAAAGGTGAATTGAAGAAACGAGTGGTAATTTTAGGTTCTACCGGTTCGATGGGAAAACAGGTGCTTGATGTCATTAATAAAGAGAGGGAGCGTTTTGAAGTGGTAGGGCTTGCTGGAAAAAGTAATCTTGAACTTTTACAAAAACAAGCGGAGGAATTTTCCGTTCCTGTAGTGGCTCTTGCTGATGAAGAGAAAGCAGAAAAGTTAAGAAAAAGATTGAAAAGGAGAGAAGTTTACGGGGGAAAGAAAGGAATAATAGAGGTTGCTAAATTTACCCCGGCAGACCTTTTAATTTGCTGTATCGTGGGTAAAGTGGGGCTTATTCCAATAATAGAAGCCATAAAATCGGGTAAAAATGTAGCTTTAGCTAATAAAGAATCTTTAGTCATTGCTGGAAATATTCTTAAGAATGAGGCCATAAGGAAGAGAGTTAAATTATTCTCCCTTGACAGTGAAGAGATAGCTATTTTTCAGTGTCTTGAGGGATACAATATTAAAGATGTTGAAAAAATATATCTTACTGCTTCTGGTGGTCCTTTTTGGAAATGGAAAGGGAATTTTGAAGATATTACTCCTGCTCAGGCTCTTTCCCATCCTCGCTGGAAGATGGGACCTAAAATAAGTCTGGATTCCGCTACATTAATTAATAAAGGATTAGAAGTAATAGAAACTCATTATTTTTTTGGGATAGAGATAGAGAAAATTAAAATTATCATTCATCCTGATTCTATAGTCCATTCTCTGGTAGAATTTATCGATGGCTCTATCCTTTGCCAGATGGGTATTACTGATATGCGTCTTCCTATTCATTATATCTTAAATTATCCAGAGAGAAGAAGAGCTCCTCTGCCTTTTTTAAAGCTGGATACGATAAGAAAAATTAGTTTTGAACCCCCTGATTTCCAGAAATTTCCTGGACTGCGATTGGCTTACTGGGCCGGAAAGGAAGAGGGGACTTTACCGGCGGTCTTTAGTGCCGCTGATGAAGTAGCTGTAGAAGCATTTCTAAAAAGAAAGATAAAATTTCCTCAGATTGTTCCCTTAATCGAAGAGGTAATGAAGAGACATAAGATATTATCTAATCCTTCTCTGGAGGAGATTTTAAATGCAGATGAATGGGCGAGAAAGGAAGCTTATCAATTGCTTGAGAGGGGGTATTTATGATCGTCACTGTAGTTTCTATCATTCTTGTTTTTTTTCTTCTTATCTTCCCTCATGAATTGGGACACTTTTTGTTAGCCAAAATCTGGAACATTCGTGTAGATAAATTTTCCTTAGGGATGGGCCCTAAACTTTTTAGCTTTAAGAGGGGTGAGACAGAATATCTCATTTCCTGGTTACCTATTGGAGGATATGTGAAAATAGCGGGGATGCAACCAGGGGAAGAGAATGTAGAGAGAGGTTTCCAGAAGCAATCCTTAGGAAGACGAATCCTAGTACTATTAGCAGGTTCATTTGCCAATTATTTGGTAGCTATTATTTTATTTACTTTAATCTTTATGGTAGGTTTTTGGACCTTTCAGGTAGATATACCCATTATTGGTGAAGTAAAGGATGGTTCTCCGGCTGCTTTAGCCAATCTTACTCCTGGGGATAAAATTCTCAAGATAAACGGTAAAAAGATAGGAAAATGGGAAGATATAGCTATGACTATAGAAGAAAATAAAGAAGAGGAAACTTTGACCTTAGAGATTCAGAGAGAAAAAGAGATTTTTACCGTTACTCTGACACCTGCTTTTGATCCTGATTTAAATAAAAAAGTAATCGGAATTACTCCTCTTAAAGTTTTTAAAAGATGTAATCCTTTAGTAGCCTTAATTGAAGGAGCAAAAGAATCTTTTATGATAACCGGATTAATTTTTATCTCTATAGGAGGAATGATTACCGGTAAAGTTCCCCTAGAATTTGCCGGACCTGTAGGAATTGTTCAATTTGTAAGAGAGAGTGCACATTTAGGTGTAATTTCTCTTTTATCCCTCGCGGCTTTTTTAAGTATTAATCTTGCATTATTTAACCTTTTTCCTATCCCTGTCTTGGATGGAGGAAGGCTTTTTCTTTTACTATTAGAGAAAATCAGAGGTAAAGCTCTTGGTCTGGAGAAAGAGGCTATAATAAACTATATAGGTTTTATAATTATAATATTTTTGTTTTTTTTAGTAACTTACCAGGATATATTAAGGATAATGGGGGGCTAAGAGAATGTTGATTTCTGGAAATGAGGCTTTAGCTGAAGGAGCTATTCGTGCAGGGTGCCGATATTATTTTGGTTATCCTATTACTCCCCAATCAGAAATTCCCGCTTATATGTCCTGGAGAATGAGAGAAGTGGGAGGGACTTTTCTCCAGGCAGAGAGTGAAGTGGCCGCTATTAATATGGTCTATGGAGCCTCGGCAGCAGGAGTTAGAGTAATGACTTCTTCTTCTAGTCCGGGAATTAGCTTAATGCAAGAGGGCATTTCTTACTTATCAGCAGCGGAACTACCGGCTGTAATTATTAATGTAATGAGAGGGGGGCCGGGACTGGGTAATATTGCTCCCTCTCAATCTGACTATTTTCAGGCTACTCGGGGAGGAGGACACGGAGATTATCATTGTGTAGTTTTGGCACCAGCCTCAGTGCAAGAGATGGCTGATATTCCCTTCTTAGCTTTTGAGATAGCCGATAAGTATCGAAACCCGGTGATAATCCTTGCTGACGCTATTTTGGGTCAGATGATGGAAGAAGTGAAGTTTAAAGATTTCGAGAGAATAAAAGAGAAAAAAAAATGGGCAGTAAGCGGAGCTAAAGGAAGAAAACCTAATGTGATAAAATCTCTATATTTACAAGAAGGATATTTAGAGGAGCATAATAAAAGATTGCAACAAAAATACGCGCGGATGGTTAGAGAGGAAGTAAGATACGAGCTCTTCGGGGAAGAGAGACCCGATATTCTTTTAGTAGCTTATGGAAGTATGGCTCGAATATGTAGAGAAGTAATAAATAAATTGGAGAAAAGAAGAAAAATCTGCTTACTTCGGCCAATTACGCTCTGGCCTTTTCCTTATAAAGTGATTAGTAAATTAGTTAAGGAAATAAAATTTATTTTTGTAGTAGAAATGAGTGAAGGACAAATGCTCCAGGATGTGAAATTAGCCACTGAAGGGGAAAAGATTCCTGTCCACTTTTATGGAAGACTCGGGGGAGGAATCCCTACTCCGATAAAAATAATGGAGGAGATTTTAAAATATGGAGATTAAAGGTAAAGTAGTGAAATATGGAGATAATATAAATACTGATGAGATTATTCCCGCAAGGTTTTTAAATACCTCTAAGGCGAAAGAGTTAGCCAGACATTGTATGGAAGGGATTGATAAAGATTTTTTGAAAAAGATAAAGGAGAAAAAAATTCTGGTTGCGGGGAGAAATTTTGGTTGTGGGTCCTCAAGAGAACATGCTCCGCTGGCTTTAAAAGAAGCGGGAATCAAGTGTATTGTTGCCTCTTCTTTTTCTCGCATTTTTTTTCGTAATGCTATCAATATTGCTCTTCCTATTATCGAATTTCGAGAAGCAATAGAGAAAATTTGCGAGGGAGATACCTTAGAAATAGACATAAATAAAGGTTTAATTAAAAATCTTACCCGGGGGGAGAGTTACTCAGTAACTCCCTTTCCTCCTTTTCTCCAGAAGATTATGGAGAAGGGAGGATTAGAAGGGTATATAAAGATGAGGATGAATAAATGAGAAGAGTGAAGATTTACGATACAACTTTGCGAGATGGCACTCAGGCAGAGGGTGTTTCTTTTTCTGTTCTGGATAAGATAGAAATAGCTAAGGAGCTGGATAAATTAGGTATTGAATATATTGAAGGAGGATGGCCAGGTTCTAACCCCAAGGATATGGAATTTTTTAAGAAGATAAAAAATATTCATCTTAAAGAAGCTAAAATAGCTGCTTTTGGCTCTACCAGAAGAAAAGATAAAAAGGTGGAAGATGACCCCAGTATTTTTGCTCTCCTGAAAGCAGAGACACCCGTGGTTACTATTTTTGGTAAGAGTTGGGTTCTTCATGTAGAAAGAGCTTTGAGAACAAATAAAGATGAGAACTTGAGGATGATAAAAGATTCAATTAGCTTTTTCAAAAAGAGAGGAAGGGAAGTGATCTTTGATGCTGAACACTTTTTCGATGGATATAAAGACGACCCTCAATATGCTTTAAAGACTTTAAAAGTGGCTTATGAGGCGGGAGCAGATTGTCTGGTTCTTTGCGATACAAATGGAGGAACTATGCCTTATGAGATAGAGGAGATTATCCAGAAGGTTCAGCAAAATATTTCTTCTCCTCTGGGGATCCATAGTCATAACGACTCGGGGGTAGCTATTGCTAACTCTATTATTGCCGCAAAAATGGGAGTAGAACATATCCAGGGAACCATAAATGGATATGGAGAAAGATGTGGAAATGCGGATCTTTGTGTGGTTATTCCTAATCTTCAACTAAAACTGGGGATTAATTGCCTTCCTGAAGAAAGGTTAACCTCTCTTACGCATCTTTCTCATCTCGTTAATGAATTAGCTAATATTTCTCCTGACATTCATCAGCCTTATGTGGGAAAATCTGCTTTTGCCCATAAAGGGGGGATACATGTAAGTGCTATTTCCAGAGATGAAAGAACTTACGAACACATAAATCCCTCTTTAATAGGAAATAAAAGAAGGGTATTAATTAGTGAGTTATCCGGAAAGAGCAATATTCTTTATAAACTTAAAAGAAGGGGAGAGAAATTAGAAGATATTTCTTTAAGTAAAGAGGTTCTTAGCCGTGTTAAAAAGCTGGAAAGTGAGGGATATGAATTTGAGGGAGCCGAAGGTTCTTTTGATATTTTAGTAAAGAAAGCCAGCGGAAAATATAAGAAGTTCTTTAAAGTGGAGAGTTTCCGGGTTAGTGTAGAAAGAAGAGAGAATGAAAGAGTAATTTCCGAAGCTACAGTAAAATTAAAAATAGGAAAAAGGATTATGCATACTGTAGCTGAAGGTAATGGCCCGGTTAATGCCTTAGATAATGCTCTGCGCAAAGCATTAGAAGAGGTATATCCTGAACTTTCTCAAATACATTTAACTGATTATAAAGTAAGAATTCTGGATTCAAAAGCAGCCACACGAGCCAAAACCAGGGTATTAATTGAGTCTTCTGATGGTAAAGAACGATGGGGGACAGTAGGATTGTCTACTAATATTATTGAAGCTAGCTGGGAAGCTCTTCTTGACTCTATTGAATATAAACTTCTTAAGGAACGGTAGTTCTAAGGTCTCCAGGGCTATTTTAATGAAGGAATATCTAAATTTGCTTTATAGGAAATTGGTAAGTATCCCTGAGGATATCCGGAATAAACCCTCTATCCAAATAATTTGTAGTGTTAAAAATTATTTCCACAAAATAGCCTCAGTGCTTATTTTTTTTCAAAAAGAAGATGCGGAATTTGACAAAGGAAGAAAATATACTATATTAACATAAAATCGAAGAAGGGGCGATAAATGTGGGAAACTCTTCCCAACAAGATTTAAAACATCTTTCTCTGGCAAAATATAAATTTATTATCCAAGCCAGAGAAAAATTAATTCTTCCTTTTTTTAAAGGATTTACCCTGCGGGGAGGATTCGGTTCTGTTTTTCATAAGATTGTTTGTATAAATAAACAAACAGATTGTTCTCATTGTCTTCTAAAAGATAAATGCATTTATCCTTACATTTTTGAGACTTTTCCTCCGAAAAATGTTTACCATTTGAGTAAATATAGAAGTATTCCCCGTCCTTTCATTATTGAACCCCCTCTTGAAAAGAAACGAGAATACTCTCCCGGGGAAATTTTTTCCTTTAATCTTATCCTTATAGGAAGAGCTATTGAGTATCTTCCTTATTTTATTTTTACTTTTTCCCGTCTGGGAGATGTTGGGTTAGGCAGGAAAAAAGCCCGTTATAAACTGATCCGTGTAGAATCTTCTAATAATTTCCAGAAAAAGGAAATTATCTATGATGGAGAGCATCAGACTTTAAAGAATGTGAATATTCAAATTGACATTTCCAGTATTTTTTCTTCTTTAGTGGTGAGAAACCAACCTATTTTAATTAAATTTATAACTCCTATGAGAATAAAATATCAAGGGAGTTATACTTCTTACCCTCATTTTCATATCCTCTTACGCTCTCTTTTGCGACGTCTTTCCTCCCTTCTTTATTTTCATTGTGGGAAAGAATTAAATATTAACTATAAGGAAGTAATCCGCGAGTCCGAAGAAATAAAGGTTTCAGATGTGAGTGTAGAATGGGTGGACTGGGAGAGGTATTCCAATCGTCAGGAGCAGAGGATGAAATTGGGAGGATTCATCGGGAGTGCTCTCTACGAAGGAGATATTGGTAAATTCCTTCCTTTTCTTAAGATAGGTGAATATACTCACCTGGGGAAAGCGGCAGTCTTTGGATTGGGTAAATATGAGCTCTATATATGAAGGGATGGCCGCGTTTTTCTTCGGAAAACTCACAATGATAAAAAGATATTAGTAGAACTAAACTATCAGGAAAAACTAAACCTTTTTAATTTTGTTATGGATAAAAATATAATATAGCAGCGGGAGAGTAGAATGGGTAAAAAAATTGGTGAAGGTTTAATATTAATTTTTTTACTGATTTTAGCTTCTGGAGGATTTGCGGAAGAAAGACCCCAGAATGTAGTAAGTTTTGACTTAATTGAATTAGCTGGTGGAGCTTTTAACTTCGGCTATGAAAGGGTTCTTTCGCCTAAGGTATCTTTTGATGTTAATCTGGCCCTGGGTAGTAGCGAGGAAACGGTCCCTGTTAGAGGAGCTATTGGTGTAAGACACTACCTATTTGAGTCAAAGGCTCCCGAGGGATTTTGGGCCGGTATTTGTGCATATTTTGCTGCTCCCCCCGAAGAATCCCTTAAGTATGTTTCCGTAGAGACCGTAGGCGGAGGGCTCAATGTTGGCTATAAAGCTTTTTTGCCTGATAACTTCAATCTGGAAGGCTTCTTAGGTTACTACTTGCTCATTGAAAAAGAAGAATTATTACCGGCTGTCTCTATTCGAGGGATAACTGTATCTTTTAGAATAGGTCGAGCATTCTGAAGAAAAATTGGAGAAGGAGGTAGATTAAATGTCTATTTATGAGGAAAAGAAGAAAGGGATTGTTCATACTGACAATAGTCCTTTTGTAAAACTTAAGTCTGTTCCCATAAGTGCGGTTACGATGAATGATGGTTTTTGGAAAAAAAGGATGAAGAAGAATGTTCAAGCGGGTATTCCTTCAATATACCGTTTATTTAAGGAAAAAGGAATCTTTGATAATTTTATTAGAGTCTATAAAAGTGAGCATTCTCAGAGAAGAGGTCCCCTTTTTACCGATTCTGATGTGTATAAATGGATGGAAGCTTTATCCTTTGTTTTACAATCAGAGGATAATTCCGGGATAAAAAATATGCTTGATGAGGTGATTGAGATTATTCTTCCTGCTCAGGGTAAAGATGGGTATCTTAATACCTACTTTGTTGAAGAGAAAAGTAAAGAAAGATTTAAAAGATTAGAGACCGACCATGAGCTTTATTGCGCGGGGCATTTCTTTCAGGCAGCTATTGCTCATCACAGGGCAACAGGGGATAGAAGATTGTTAAATGCAGCTATTAAGTTTGCTGATTATTTATGCAAGGTATTTGGCCCGGGAAAAAGAGCAGGATGGGCAGGTCATCCCGAGATAGAAATGAGTCTTATTGAGCTTTACAGAGAGACAGGGAATAAGGAATATTTAAGGTTAGCAGGATTTTTCTTGAAACAAATGAAGTTTACTTCTTTACGGGAAATTATAGGCCATGCGGTAAGAGCAGTATATTTATGCTCGGGTGCTGCAGACTATTATGCAGAAACAGGAGAGGAAGAATTCTGGGACTCATTAATTTCTCAGTGGAAGAGTATGGTAAAGACAAAAAGTTATCTTACTGGAGGAGTGGGTTCGAGATATCAGGGGGAAGCTTTTGGTGCTCCTTATGAACTTCCTAATGAAGGGGCATATGCAGAAACCTGTGCGGCTATCGGGTCCATTTTTTGGAACTGGCGTATGCTTTTAATAACCGGTGAAGCAAAGTTTGCTGATGTTATAGAACGGACTCTCTATAACGGATTTTTATCAGGAGTCTCGTTAAGTGGAGATAAATATTTTTATGTCAATCCTCTTACTTTTTCTCCGGCAAGTCTATTTACTAATACGACTCCTCCTCTCTGGGATAGAAGGGGAAAAGGCCCGAGAATGCGCTGCGTGGGAAGAAGACAACCCTGGTATGATTGTACTTGTTGCCCCACCAATGTTTTAAGAATGATAGCTTCTCTACCGGGGTATTTTTTTAGTATTAGTAAAGAAGGAGTATGGATCCATCTTTATGATAATTGCAGTTTAAATTACCATCTTTATAAGGGAACGGAATTTACCCTTCATCAGAAAAGTAATTATCCCTGGGAAGGGAAAATCGAGATGGAGATTTTTCCTGAAAGAGAAGAAAGATTCTCTCTGTTTTTAAGAGTCCCTTCCTGGTGTGAGAAGATAAAAATAATAGTGAACGGAAAGGATATACCTGTAAAACCAGTAAAAGGGTATCAGAGGGTAAATCGTGTATGGAAAAAGAGAGATAAAATATTGCTTGACCTGGAGATAAAAACTAAGATTATGGTCTCTCATAGAAAAATTAGAGAAAATATAGGAAAAATTGCTCTTCAAAGAGGACCTTTGGTCTACTGTTTTGAAGGAATAGATAATCCGGGGATCTCTGTTTTGGAAGCAGCCCTTAAAATAAATAAAGAAGATCAAAATCTTACTTCTCTTGAAGAAAATTATGAGGAGATTTCTGGGGAGATGGTTAGAAGTTTAAAATGTAAAGGGGTTATTCCTTCTTCTTTAAAGAATGAGACTTATCTTTATGGGGTATTTAAAAGAGAATTTTCTGAAAGGTATAAAGATATTTCTCTGGTAGCTATTCCTTATTATACCTGGGCAAATCGTAAACTTTCTGAAATGACGGTGTGGATTCCTTACATTTTATCTTGAAGGAGAGATATTTTCTCTCTTTATTAAGTTAAAAGCTAATTCTACAGCTTCTTTTGCTGAATGGGTTATATAAGGTTTTGGAGTGAAATTTTTTAATAATTTTTCTTTGCTGAGAATATCTATCCATCCTCCGCTATTTTTTATGAGAATGGTGGGTTTGCCAATATTCATAGCCAGGGAGATTTCGTTAAGAGTGCCCCATCTTCCGGCAATTCCAATTACCGCATCAGCGGCATTTATTAAGATATAATTTCTCATAAACCCCAAATGAGTGGGAATAGAAATATCTATAAATCTGTTTGCTTCTTCCCTGGAACCAGGTAAGATGCCCACGGTTATTCCTCCCTCTTTTTTTGCTCCCCTTGCTGCCGCTTCCATAACTCCTCCTCTACCTCCACACAACAATATTCCTTCTCTTTGGGCAATATGTTTTCCTACTTCTTCGGCAACTTTTAAGATAGAAGGGGTAAGATTTTTATCTCCACTATCACTTCCAGAAACAGCAATAAGTTTTTTCATCTTCTTAAATTTCCTTTAACCTTTTCTTTAATTTATCTTTTTCTTTCTTGAAGATTAGTCTTTTCTCCTTCTCTTTTTTTATTACTTGCGGAGGAGCTTTTCTTAAGAAATCAGAGTTTAGTAATCTTTTTTCGGTCCGGGATAAATCTTTTTCTATTTTCTTCAGTTTATTCTTCAATCTCTCTTTTTCTTTCTCCCAGTCAAGGAGACCTTCTAAGGGAATGAAAATATCTACATCTTCGATTGTAGAAGAAGCAGAGTGAGAAGGTTTCTTCAATCTTTTATCTATCGATAACTTCTCTACTTTTATTAAATTGATTAAATAAGAAGCATTTTCTTTTACGGTATTTAATTTCTCTTTATTATTTTCAATCCTCAGTAGAAGATTTACTTTTCTTTGAGGAGGGACTTCCATTTCAGCCCGAATAGCTCGTGCTTCCCGGATAATGGAGATGAGAAAGTTCATTTTATTTTCCGCATCTTTATATCTTCTCTCTTTTTCTGGCCAGGAAGAAATCATAATACTTTCTTCGTCATTTTCTTCCCGAGGAAGACGTTGATATATTTCTTCAGTAATAAAAGGCATAAAGGGATGGAGCATTTTCAAAGTTCCCTTCAGAATGCGGTAAAGAATCCAGCGAGGGGTATAACTGGATGGAGAACTTTCTTTTTCAAGGAGCCGAGGTTTAATTAATTCTATATACCAATCACAAAATTCTCCCCAGATAAATTGGTAAAGCAAGTTTGCTGCTTCCGAGAATTTAAGTTCTTCTAAGGAATTGGTTACCTTTTGAACAGTTTCCGAATAACGAGACAAAATCCACTTATCAGAAAGCTCTAAAGAGACAGTTTTTTCTTCTCGTGGAACAAAATTTTTTAAATTATTTACAACAAAGCGAGAAGCATTCCATACTTTGTTGACAAAGTTTCTATAACCTCGCAGGCGATCTTCTGAAAATTGTAGGTAGGGAGATTCTGTTTCCAGAATAGCCAGGGAAAATCTAAAAGCATCTGTTCCGTATTTTTCCATTAAAGAGAGAGGGTCTATCACATTTCCCTTGGATTTACTCATTTTTTGTCCTTTTTCATCGCCAATTAAAGGATGAAAGTAGACTTTGTGGAAGGGGATCTTCCCTGTAATTTCCATTCCCATCATTATCATTCGGGCTACCCAGAAGAAGAGAAGGTCCCAACCGGTGCAAAGAAGGGAAGTGGGATAGAATTTCTTAAATTCCTCCCCCGTTTTTGGCCATCCCATAGTGGAAAAAGGCCAAAGACTCGAGGAGAACCAGGTGTCCAGAACATTCTCATCTTGTTTTATTTTTGGTGACTGGCAATACGGACATTTATCTGGTGTTTCTATAGAAACGGTCTCTTTTTTGCAGTTTTCACAATGCCAGAGGGGAAGTCTGTGTCCCCACCATATCTGACGGGAAATGCACCAGTCGTGAATATCTTTCAGCCATTGGAGATATTTTTTCTTCCAGTGCTCCGGAATAAACTTTATTTTTTCCTCTTCTCCTGCTTTCCTTGCTTTTTTTGCCATTTTTTCTACTTTTACAAACCATTGAGAAGAGAGATAAGGTTCAATAATTGTTCCACAACGATAACAATGGCCTATTCTGAAGGTGTAATCTTCTATTTTTTCCATATATCCTTCTTTTTGAAGGTCATCTATTATTTTTCTTCGACATTCATATCTATCTAACCCCTGGTAGATTCCTCCATTTTTATTTATAGTTCCATTTTTGTTGAAAATATTAATAAAGGGGAGATTGTGTTTCCTGCCGATAAGAAAATCAGTAGGGTCATGAGCGGGGGTTATTTTGAGGATACCAGTTCCAAACTCAGGGTCTACAAGATTATCATAAATTAAGGGAAGTTCCCTTCCTACAAGAGGAAGGATAAGGATTTCTCCCCTAAGATTTCGAGAACGCTTATCTTCTGGATTTATGGCGATGGCTGTATCCCCAAGCATAGTTTCTGGTCGAGTGGTTGCTATTACTAAATACTCATTTTTTCTTTCCTTAAAAGGATACTTAATGTAATAAAATTTTTCTTTTCTTTCTTTATATTCCACCTCAATATCCGAAAGAGCCGTTTCACAATGAGGACACCAGTTGATAATATAATTACCTCGATAAATATATCCCTTTTTATATAGATGAAGAAATGCTTTTTTGACAGCTAAGGAATAATTTTTATCCATGGTGAAAGATTTATTTTTCCAACTACAGGAAATACCTAATTTTTTAAGCTGGGATAAGATTCTCTCTTCATATTTTTTCTTCCATTCCCATATATGCTTAACAAATTTTTCTCTTCCTATATTTTTTCTATTTATTCCTTCTTGAGATAGTCTTTTTTCTACTACATTTTGAGTAGCTATCCCTGCGTGGTCAATCCCTGGAATCCAGAGCACTTCGTATCCTTGCATTCTCTTAAAGCGAGCTACTATATCCTGAAGGGTGTTATCTAACGCATGTCCCATATGAAGAGCACCGGTAATATTGGGAGGAGGCATTACCATAGAGAAAGTAGACTTTTTCTTTCCGGGGTGAGGAGAAAAATAACCCTTCTTTTCCCAGAAACTTTCCCATTTTTTTTCTATATCTTTAGGCTCGTATCGCTTTTCCATTTGAAGGTATCTTACTAAAAGAGAGAGGATTGTCAAGGATTTTAATTTTTGCCCAGGTACCTTAATTGACTTTTCTTTTTTAATAATTAAAATTATAGAGACTAAAGAGTCTTTTAAATATTTACAGGAGAGTAAGAGAATGGGAAAAGTTCTGGGCAAGGTAGGAAAACTTTCTGTAGAACATTTTAAAACTTCAAAAAGGAAACTTTATTATGTTCCTCTTATATTTTCCCGGGAGAAACTGGGAAGTAGGCTTTCTGAAGATTATTCCAAGAAATTTACAGCTTATTGGGATGAAGTGAAGAACAGGGTAGATGATCTTGAACAAAAAGTAGGAAAAGTGAGTAAGATTTTCCATGAGTTGATTACTTCAGAAGGTGAAAAAGGAGTAGAAGCTCTTAAAGAAATAAACGAGAGAAGCTATGAAATTGTTAAGGAGTTGTCTCAAAAAGGGGCAACTTTTGAATTAATTGAGAATGAGAGTTTACTTATGGAGAGTGAAGATTGGCTTCGGTGTTTAGCTACCCATCCTCGTTCTCCTGATGTTTCTTTAAGAATTTCTGAGTTTTATCTACGGAGTCTTCAGAAGAGAAAAGAGTCGATAATTCGCAAGATAGATAAAACTCTACCCCCAAAGCAGATAGGGATACTTTTTATTCGTGAGGATCTTAACATTGAACTTCCTCAGGATATTGAAGTTTTCAAAATATCCCCCCCTGTTCTTGATGATATTCATTCAATTCTCCGAGATAATTTAAGAAGTTTACGTTAAAGCTTTTACTATTTCTCTGGCAAAATCTCTGGCTGCCTGGGGACCATTAGCAGTAATGATTTTTCCATCTACCTGGACGGGCTTACCGGTATAAATGGCTCCTTTAGTTTCTATTTTTTCCCTTTCTGAGGCCCATACAGTAGCTTTTTTTCCTGAGAGAACATCAGCATTGGCTAAGGTTACCGGAGCAATGCAAATGGCGCAAAGAATCTTGTCTTTATTGACTGCTTCTTGAGCGATTTTGTGTGCCAGAGAATCATTCCAGTATTGACTGGCTCCACTCCCGCCAACAAAGATAATGGTATCATAATCATCTACTTTGACTTTTTCTATTAATATATCCACAGTTACTCTTGCTCCCAGCATTCCGGTAGCCATCTCCAGGGAAGTAGAAGCTATAATTACTTTTGCTCCTTCTTTTTCCAGTATCTCTTTTGGTTCTAATAATTCCTCATCTCTAAAATTTCTTTCGGCAATAATCATTAATACCTTTTTGCCTTCTAATTTTTTCATCTCTTCACCTCCTAAACCTATATTATTAAGATTTCCTGTTCCCCATAATAGTAGGATAAAAAAATTTATAGTAGTAATCATCAGCGCTTTTTTCCCTTTTAATCTTTTCATTGCCTCACCTGTCTAACTTAAATTATGTTAAAGTTTTTGCAACTTTTAATAGATTCTTTTATATAAGGAATGAGAGGATTTATAGAACTATAAATATTTACTTATAAGGAGCACTCCTCCTAATATCCAGCAATAATAGGAAAATATGAAGAGTCTCTTCTTCAGGAGAAATTTTTTGAGAAATATCAAAGATAAATATCCTAAGATAAAACTGATTAAAGCTCCTCCTATCCAGGGAAAAGGATTTTCAGGAATAGTTTTTTCTATTACGCTTTCTTTAATCTCTAGAATAAGAGCCCCGATGATAGTGGGTATAGCCAGCAGGAAGGAGAATTCAAAGGCAAACTCTTTATTCATCTTTCTAATAAGTCCAGTAGAAATAGTCATACCTGAACGCGATACTCCGGGAAGAAGAGCTATTCCCTGCATTATTCCTACAAGAAAAGCATCTATAGTTTTTAATTCTTTTATTCCTTTATTTGATTTTCCTCTTCTTTCCCCTATCCAGAGGAAACTCCCGGTGAAAAGAAACATCAGAGAAGTAAAAGTAACATTGGTAAAGAGAGGCTCTATCTTTTTTTTAAAAATCAGTCCTATCAATGCTGTGGGAATAGTTCCTATAATAATGAGGTAGAGGAGTTTCTGCTTTTGAGTTTGCAATTTGCTTTTCTTTCTCTGGATAAATAGAGGTGAAATTATTTCCCAGAGTTTTTTCCGGAAATAGAGTAATATTGCTCCCAATGTTGCTCCGTGCAAGATTATGTCAAATAAAAGGAGAGATTTTTTAAATCCGAGATAGTATTGAAAGATCACTAAATGTCCCGAGCTACTTATAGGGAAAAATTCGGTTAATCCCTGGATCGCTCCCAGAATAAGAGCTTTATATATATTCATAATTTCCTTATATTGGTTGTCCGCATCCTTCTAACTACTTAGGTATTATTTTTTCCTTGGAGATTCCTCTCTCTGAGTTCCGAATGAATTCACAAAGATGTTTAATTTCCGGAATTGGGTTTATTTCTTCTTCTATTTTTTTTAATGCTTCCGTAGTATTTAAATTTGATTTAAATAGAATCTTATAAGCTTTTTTAAGAAGAGTCCTTGTTTTGGGAGGGAAATTAGCCCGTCGTAAACCTACGCTATTTAATCCCCAGAGAGTCGCTGGATGACCGTCTGCTTTCATATAAGGGGGAATATCTTTTACCACTTTAGAGCATCCTCCAATTATAGAATAAGCCCCTATTCTTACATATTGATGAACGCCAGTTAATCCTCCGATAATCGCTCTCTTTTCTACGGTGACATATCCGGCGAGACCAACAAAATTGGCAAGTACTATTCCGTCTTCTAATACACAATTATGAGCAATATGGGAGTAAGCCATTAAGAAATTATCGTTACCTATCTGGGTTGCATTTCCTTCCCCGGTCGCCCGGTGAATAGTAGCGTATTCTCGAATAAGATTCCTATCTCCTATTTTTATAAAACTCTTGCACTCTTTATAATGTCTATCCTGAGGTAATCCGCCAATACTTACCCCCTGGGAAATAATACAATCTCTACCTATGCTTACCCACCCTTCCACTAAGACTTGAGGACCAATCTTAGTTCCTCTTCCAATATGGACATTTTCTCCAATCATAGAATAAGGACCTACTTCTACTCCGTCCTCTAACTTTGCTTTTGAATTGACAATGGCTGTAGGATGTATAAAGACCTCCATTATTTGTCTCCTCTTTTCACTTTAGCCATAATTTTTAAAGGAAGTCCCCATATGTAAATGAATCCCGTAGAGGCTTTTTGGTCAAATATATCCTCAGGACCATAGGTAGCTATTCTCCTCTTATAAAGAGAATAGGAAGATTTTCTTCCCACTACTTCACAATTTCCTTTATAAATCATTAATTTTATTTCTCCAGTTACTACCTTTTGAGTTTGAGTGATAAATTCATCCAGAGCCTCACGCAGAGGGGAGTACCACAAGCCATTATAAATTAATTCTGAGTATTTTTGGGCAATAAGTTCCTTAAAGTGGAAGGTATCTTTATCTAAGGTTAATCTTTCCAGTTCCTTGTGAGCTAAGTGAAGAATTACTGCTGCCGGAGCCTCGTAAATTTCTCTCGATTTTATCCCTATTAGTCGATTTTCTAACAAATCAATTCTTCCTACACCGTTTACTCCTCCTATTAGATTTAATTTTTCGATGAGAGTAACCGGGTCGTATTCTTTGCCGTTTAAGCCCGAAGGGATTCCCTTTTCAAACTCAATCTTTAAATAAGCAGGCTCATCGGGAGCTTCTTGAGGAGATTTAGTAATCTGATAACTATCAGAAGGAGGTTGCTTCCAGATATCCTCTAAACTTCCACATTCTATACTTACTCCCCAGAGATTTCTATCAATGGAGTAAGGAGATTCTTTGCTTATTTCCACGGGAATTTTATGCTCCTGAGCATACTTTATTTCTTCTTCTCGGGAGCTAAGTTCCCATTCTCTCACCGGGGCAAGGATAGTAATTTCAGGATTCAGAGCCTTAGCAGTTACTTCAAACCTCACCTGGTCATTCCCTTTCCCTGTGCACCCGTGAGCAATAGCCTCTGCTCCTTCTTTTTCGGCGATCTTTACCAATCCTCTGGTAATTAAAGGTCGGGCTAAAGCCGTTGCTAAGGGATATTTTCCTTCGTAAAGAGCTCCTGCTTTTAAGGCAGGAAAAACATAATTTTGACAGAATTCTCTACGAACATCTTCTATATAAACTTTGCTGGCTCCAGTTTTCTTTGCTTTCTCCTTTATCGCTTCTAATCTTTCTCCCTGTCCTAAATTAGCAGTATAGGTAATTACCTGCGCTTTATACTTTTCTTTTAACCAATGGAGAATTACGGAAGTATCCAGTCCTCCTGAGTAAGCTAAAACAATCTTTTTAATCTTTTTCATAAATCCTCCCCTTCTAAGATATTTTACTACCAAGAAGTTTTACCAGAAGAGCTTTTTGAAGGTGAAGTCGATTTTCAGCCTGCTCAAAAACGATGCTTTTCTTTCCATCTATGACTTCATCAGTTATTTCCTCCCCTCGATGAGCAGGAAGGCAATGCATTATTATTACATCCTCTTTTGCTTTCTTTACCAGATTAAGATTAACTTGATAATCTTTAAATATGGACCGGCGGTCTTTCTCCTCTTTTTCTTTCCCCATACTGGTCCACACATCAGTGTAAATAATGTCCGCTTCTTTTACTGCTTCCAGGGGGTCTTTTACAAAAGTTATTTTTGCCTCCTTTGATTCTCTAGCCTGGGAGATTATTTCCTCATTGGGTTTATATTCGGGAGGGTGAGAAATAAAGAGATTTACTCCCAGAATAGAGGCTCCTAAAATCAAGGAATTGCAGACATTATTAACATCTCCCACATATACCCATTTTATTTTTTTTAAGTTCTTCTTTTTACGCCAGATAGTGTAATAGTCAGATAAAGCCTGGCAGGGATGGAGCAGATCTGTTAATCCGTTTATTACGGGAATAGTAGCTGCTTTAGCAAATCTTATTACTTCTTGATGGTCAAAGGTTCTTATCATAATTGCGTCTATATATAGAGAAAGAACTTTGGCGGTATCTTCTATAGTTTCTCCGCGCTTTAGCTGTAATTGTGGAAGAGAGAGAAATATAGGATGTCCTCCTAATTGATACATTCCTACTTCAAAAGAAAGACGGGTGCGGGTAGAAGGTTTTCGGAAAATCATTCCCAAAGTTTTTCCTTTAAGAGGATAGAAAGACTTACCCTCCTTTAGTAATTTTCTTAAATAATTGGCTTCTTCAAAGAGATTAAATATTTCATCTCTGGTTAAATCTTTAATAGAAAGAAAATCTTTTTTCATAAATTCTCCTCCAGTTCTTCTTTTAAGAGATTATTTACTAAACGAGGATTGGCTTTCCCTTTTGTCTTTTTCATAACTTCCCCGATTAGGAATCCTACTGCTTTCTTTTTCCCTTTCCTTATACTCTCTATCGCCTCAGGATTTTCTTTTATAACTTCATCTACCAATTTCTTTAATTTTTTTTCATCGCTGAGTTGTTGTGAGCCATCTTCTTTAATAATTTGCGAGGCTGATTTACCCGTCTTAAACATTTTTGAGAGAATATCCTTTGCTAAATTTCTACTGATAACTCCCTTTTCTATCTCTTTTAATAATTCTCCCATTTTTTCCGGACTAACTTTTATCTTCTCTATGGAAATATTTTCTTCTTTAAGGAGCCGGAGAATCTCCCCCATTATCCAGTTACTCACTATCTTGGGATGGTGGTAGTATTTTACGCATTTTTCAAAATAGTCTGCTATTTCTTGAGAGTTGGTAATTACCCCGGCATCATATTCCGGGAGACCGTATTCCTGGATGAATCTTCGGTATTTTTGTTGAGGTAATTCTGGGAGAGAAAGTCTCAAGTTATTTTCCCATTCTTTACTTATTTCTAAAGGTAAAAGATCGGGTTCAGGAAAGTAGCGATAATCCTGGGCTTCTTCCTTTCCTCTCATAGAGATAGTCTTCTTTTTTTTAGGGTCCCATAAGCGTGTTTCCTGGATTATTTTTTCTCCTTTATTTAAAAGATGAGATTGTCTCTCTATTTCTGCGGAGAGTCCATCTTTTATTTCTTTAAAAGAATTCATATTTTTAAGTTCTGTTTTTGTTCCCATTTTTTCCCCGGGGAGAGTGAGGGAAATGTTGGCATCACACCGAAGGGAACCTTCTTCCATATTACAATCACTAACTTTTAAATATCGAAGTATCTTCCTGAGTTCTATAAGATAAATATAGGCTTCTTCGGGTGAGGAAATATCCGGACAGCTTACGATTTCCATAAGAGGGATTCCGCAACGGTTATAATCTACAAAACTAAATTTAATATCTTCAGGATTTGTCCCGTGCACAAGCTTACCTGCATCTTCTTCTAAATGGACACGCTCAATTCCTATTCTCTTTTTTCTTTTATTGAGAATGATTTCCAGATAACCATTCTTGGCCAAAGGTTCTTCATATTGAGATATTTGATAATTTTTAGGGAGATCCGGGTAATAATAATTCTTTCGAGAAAAACGGCAAAATTTGCTAATCTGACAATTTAGCGCCAGAGCGGTAATAATGGTGAATTTTACCGCTTTTTTATTAATTACCGGGAGAACTCCCGGTAGTCCTAAACATACCGGACAAATTTGGGTATTGGGAGGAGCACCAAATTGGGTGCTACACCCACAAAAGAGTTTGGTCTTTGTGGAAAGTTCTACATGTACCTCTAATCCAATGTTTACCTGATAGTTCATCTTTTCATTCCTACTCCATCAATTTTAGTTCCGCAATACCTACATCTTCCGTCTCTGAGATTAAAGTTCTCTATACGGTATCCATAACGGCGGATTAATAGTTTCTTACAATTGTAGCAATAAGTATTTTCTCCTTCGTCTCCGGGAACATTACCGGTATAAACATATCTTATTCCCATTTTTAGACCTATTTCCCGTGCTCGATGGAGAGTTTCCAGGGGTGTAGGGGGAAGGTCTTTTAACTTATATGTAGGATAGAAACGACTAAGGTGCCAGGGAACCTCCTCACCCAAACTTAATATAAATTTAGCTATTTTCTTTAATTCTTCTTCGGAATCATTTAAAGTAGGAATAATTAGAGTGGTTACCTCTATCCAGACTCCTCTTTTTTTCATAATCTTTAAGTTGTTTAAGATAGGTTTTAAAGAGGCTCCGCATATCTTTTTATAAAATTCTTCGCTGAATGATTTTAAATCGACATTAACAGCATCCATAAAAGGAATTATTTTCCTTAGGGCTTCTTCGCTAATAAATCCATTGGTAACAAAAATATTTTTAATCTCTTTTTTTCGGGCTAATTGGCAAATTTCGTAGGCATATTCGAAAAAGATAGTAGGTTCAGTATAAGTATAAGCAATACCCTGACAATTACTTTTTTCAGTAAGGGAAATAATCTCTTCCGGTGAAAAATTTTCTCCTTCAATTTCATTTTGTTCTCGAGGAAGTTGAGAAATACTATAGTTTTGACAGTTTAAACATCTAAAATTGCATCCCACTGTAGCTAAGGAAAAGATACTTGCTCCGGGGTAAAAATGATAGAGAGGTTTTTTTTCCACCGGGTCTATTGCGTAGGAGACTACTTTTCCATAAACTAAGGTATAGAGAATTCCTTCTTTATTTTCTCTTACTCTACAGATTCCCTTTTTAAAGTTAGAGATTAAGCATTGATGAGGACAAAGGTTACACTTTACTCTTTTATTCTCTAATTTTTCATAAAACATTGCTTCTTTCATGAATTTATCCCCTACAACAAGATATTTGAGGGGGAATGAAGAGCATTTTCTCCCTCAACGCAAAAAGCTCTCCCCTTTTTTTGGAACCATACTTACTAACTTATTCAAAGAAGTTATTGAAATTCCTATACCTTAATAATGGGCACAAAAATAAAAAATTTCTTTTCTCTAAAATTATCTTGCAACTCTAAGTTGGAAATACTCTTTATGTTTTATTATATTGATATCTTTAATAAAGTCAAAATTGGTTAAGTATTTGGAATTTTGCGGGGAGTTTGGTAAATTCAAAATTTATGATATAGTAGATATCGGTTTAGATAATCAGGACTTACAATTGAACTTTTTGAGTTTGTTCTGTTTGAGCTATTAAAGAGATAAATTTGACAAACCTTTTGTAATTACTAAAATATTTTTATACGAAGCAGGCAGGGCGCTATCGTCTAGGGGACAAGGATAGGTGGTTCTCAGCCATCAGACCGGGGTTCGAATCCCCGTAGCGCCATAAGTTAAGGATAAAAAGGAATAATTCTGGAGGGAGGAAGATATTGGAGACATATATTCCCAAAAAAGAAGAAATTAAGAGAAAATGGTTCTTAATAAATGCGGAAGGGGAAATTCTCGGAAGATTAGCAGTAAAAATTGCTAAGATTTTGTCAGGTAAAGAGAAACCTATTTATACACCCCATTTAGATGTGGGAGATTTTGTAGTGGTAATAAATGCGGAGAAGATAAAAGTTACCGGGAATAAAAAAGAGAAAAAGGTGTATTATCGTCATTCGGGTTACCCCGGAGGATTGAAAAAGAAGACTTACGAAGAAATTTTAAAGGAAAATCCCGAGCGGATAATCAAAGAAGCTGTTAAAGGAATGCTTCCTAAAAATAAGTTGGGTAGACGAATGTTTAAGAAGCTCAAGGTTTATAAAGGTTCAGATTATCCTCATCGAGCACAAAAACCGGTGCCGCTCGATAGCAAGTAATAAGTAGTTCATTGTAGTTTCTATGAGAAAACTAAATAAATGGATTATCCCAAAAAGGTAGTTATAATCTTTAAGCGCTGTATAAAGAGAAAGTAAAGTTTATGGAGATTATAAAATAATAAGGAAGGGAAAATGGATTTTGGTAAAACTTTAAATCTTCCTCAAACAAATTTTCCTATGAAGGCAAATCTTCCTCAGAAAGAGCCTGAAATTATTTCTTTCTGGGAAAAAGAGAATATATATGAGAAGATAAGAGAGAAAAGAAAAGGTAGTCCTAAGTACGTTCTTCATGATGGTCCTCCTTACCCTAATGGAGATATACATCTGGGGCAGGCTCTTAATAAGATCCTTAAAGATATGGTTATTAAATATAAGACGATGCAGGGTTTTGATGCTCATTATATTCCCGGCTGGGATTGCCATGGACTTCCTGTAGAACACCAGCTATTTAAAAAACTGGGAATAGGGAAAGAAGAAATTTCCCGTTTAGATTTTAGAAAGAAAGCACGCCAGTACGCTTATTACTTTGTTAATAAACAGAGGGATGAGTTTAAAAGATTAGGAGTATTAGGAAGGTGGGAAAAACCTTATTTAACTATGGATTCTTTATATGAAGCAGAGGTTATAAAAGCTTTTGGAAAATTATCGGAAAAAGGGTATATCTATCGAGGAACCAAGCCTGTTCATTGGTGCTTCAAATGTCAGACAGCCTTAGCAGAAGCGGAGGTAGAATATAAAGAGAGAGTTGATCCTTCTATTTATGTAAAATTTTTATTAGAAGATGACCTCACTTTTTTATCTTCGCGGTTACCTGTATATCTTCTGGTTTGGACTACAACTCCCTGGACTCTTCCCGCAAACTTAGCCGTAGCTCTTCATCCTGAATATACTTATTCTTTTATACAAATGGAAAAAGAAATTCTTCTTACTGCTTCGGATTTGTGGGAGAAAATAAAGAGAGAAACAGGACAAAAAGAGAAAAAACTCCTTTTTACTTTAAAAGGAAGGAAATTGGAAGGAATAAAATATATCTCTCCTTTTACAAAGAAGAGAGGACTTATTTTTATGGCTGAGTTTGTAACTTTAGAGGAAGGAACAGGATGTGTGCACATTGCTCCTGGGCACGGCGAAGAGGACTATCTTCTGGGAATTAAACATAATTTACCTATCTTTTCTCCGGTGAATGAGAAAGGCGAATTTACTTTTGAAGTTAAGGAATTAGAGGGAGTATCTGTTTTTGAAGCTAATGCTTTAATTATAAATAAACTTAAAGAAAATGGTTCTCTTTTTTGGTCAGGTTCAACCTTCCATTCCTATCCTCATTGCTGGAGATGTAAATCTCCTCTTATTTTTCGCTCTACTCCTCAATGGTTTTTAAATGTAGATAAACATAGTTTACGAAAGAAAGCTATAGACTCCGTTATGAAAGAAGTAAAATGGATTCCTCCCAGAGGAAGGTTGAGAATTAAAAGTATGCTTGAAGAGCGTCCAGATTGGTGTCTTTCTCGGCAGAGGTATTGGGGGGTGGGGATTCCCGCTCTTTACTGCCGGTCTTGTGGCAGAGCCATATTAAGTAAGAAAGTGATAGAAAGAATATCCTCTTTGGTAGCGAAAGAAAATTCGGATATCTGGTTTAAAGAGAAAGTAGAAAACATTGTCCCTGCTGATTTTAAATGTCCCCATTGCCAGGGGAAGAAGTTCAGGAAAGAGGAAGATATCTTTGATGTTTGGTTTGAGGCGGGAATATCGCATCAAGCAGTAACTTCTAAGGAGAAATCTTTACGAGAACCAGCAGATCTATATTTAGAAGGTTCGGACCAACACCGAGGATGGTTTCAAGTTTCCCTTCTTACTTCTTTAGCTCTTAAAGAGAGGCCTCCTTATTTAAGTGTTCTTACACATGGATTTACGGTAGATTCTCAGGGAAAGAAGATGTCTAAATCTCTTGGTAATGTGATTGATCCTCAGGATATTGTAAGGAGTAGAGGTGCAGATATTTTGAGGCTCTGGGTTTCTCTGGTTGATTACACTCAAGATATCGCTATTTCCGAGAAAATTCTAAATTTCTCTGCAGAGATCTACAGGAGAATAAGAAATACCTCCCGATTTCTTTTAGGTAATATTTTTGACTTTGATCCTTCAAAGGATGCGATACCTGTTGAAAAAATGCGAGAAATAGATAGATATATTCTTTTGCGTCTTCAAAGAGTGATCAAGGAGGTTACGGAGAATTTTGAGGAATTTAAATTTTATAAAGCTATTCATCTGATTCAGAATTTTGTAAAAGTTGAACTGAGTTCTTTTTATCTGGATGCTTTAAAAGATAGACTTTATACTTTCTCTCGCAATTCTCAAGAAAGAAGGTCTGCGCAAACAGTTCTTTATCAAGTTCTGGTAAATTTAACCAAACTTATTTCTCCTATTCTCTCTTTTACTTCGGAAGAGATCTGGGGTTATATTCAGGGAAGCTCCAGGGAGGAAGAGAGTATTTTTCTTTCTTCCTGGCCTAAAATAAATGAAGATTTAATAGATAAGGAATTAGAAAAAAAGTGGACAGAGGTCCTGAAAGTAAGAGAAATAGTCCTTAAAGAGTTAGAAGAGGCGAGGGTAAATAAGAAAATTTATTCTTCTCTCGAAGCTCGCATTCTTATAAAAGCTCCTTCACATCTCTTTTCTCTTTTGAAGAGTTTAGGTGAAGAGCTTAAAGAAGTGTTTATTGTTTCTCAAGTAGAACTTGAAGAAGCTGATGAGTTAGAAGTAGAGGTGAAGAAGGCTTACGGAAAAAAGTGTGAGCGTTGTTGGAATTATAGCCCTTATGTGGGGAGAAATAAAAATTATCCTACCATTTGTGAGAAGTGTTTAAGGGTAATTACCCGGACCCGAATCCCTTAATAATACTTTGAAGATAGAGATTACAGAAGAGGGAGGTAGTTATTGGGGAACTTTCTTCGAAGCAGTGGTGGGTAGACTAACGAAATTTGGTTCTTAAAATGAGGGAAAATTTACTATGTAAAAAAGGAAAATCCCCGGATATTTTTGATTTTACGGTAGAAAATAAGAAAGGAGAGAGGCTGGACCTTTTTATAAAGAAGAAATTTCCCCATCTTTCTCGTTCTTTTATTCAGAGATTAATTGTTGAAGGAAAAGTTTTCGTAGAAGGAAGAGTCTTGAAGCCAGCCTATTCTTTAAAAGGTGGAGAAAGAATCCGGGTAATTTTTCCTCCTCCCCGTGAACTTTCCCTAAGAGGGGAATGTATCTGTCTCGATATTCTCTGGGAGGATGATTTCCTTTTAGTAGTAAATAAACCCGCGGGGATGTTAACCCATCCTACCCGTTTTGGACAGAGAGGAACATTGGTTAACGCTCTTCTTTTTCACTGTCCTTATCTTTCTCAGGTAGGTGGTCCCCTACGTCAGGGGATTGTTCATCGTCTGGATAAGGATACTTCAGGGCTTTTGGTAATAGCAAAAGATGACAGCACTCATTTAGCTCTGAGAGAAGAGTTTAAGAGACGGATGGTGAAAAAAGTTTATTTAGCTTTAGTGAGAGGTAAACCTTCTCAGGAAGAGGGGAGTATAGAAGCGCAGATTGGGAGAAGTCCCCGAAAGGGAATAAGGATGTCTCTAAAAGGGAAAAATCCTCGTCAGGCAAGAACAGATTATCGACTTTTAAAGGAGTGGGGAAAGTGGAGTTTGCTGGAATTGTCTCCAAAGACAGGAAGAACTCATCAGATTCGTCTTCACCTACATTGTATTAATTGTTTTTTGATAGGGGATCCCTTCTACGGAGGGAAGGGAGGGAGAGATTTTCCGGGTAAAGTGAAGAGAGGAATGCTTCATGCTCAAAAGTTGGGTTTTTTCCATCCTCAAAGAAGAGAGTGGATGGAATTTGAAGCTCCTCTTCCTCAAGATATGAGAGAAGCTATTGACTATTTAGACAAAATAGGGAGAGAGAATGAAGTTAAAGGATAAAGTAGCCATAGTTACCGGAGGAGCAGGAGGAATTGGAAAAGAAATTTCTCTGAGGTTAGCTGAAGAGGGGGCAAATGTTGTCATATTTGATATTGAGGAGACTTTAGCTAAAAAGGTAGTAAAGGAGATAGAGAAGAAAGGGAAGAAAGTTTTTGCTTTTAAGGTAAATATTGGTAATTATCAGGAGGTATTAAAGGCGGTAAAAGAAGTAATTGACAAATTTGGCCGGATTGATATATTGATTAATAATGCCGGTATTACCCGAGATAACCTGCTCCTGCGAATGAAAGAGGAAGAATGGGATTTAGTCTTAAAAGTTAATCTGAAGGGAGTCTTTAATTGTCTTAAGGCAGTAGTAAGAATAATGATGAAGCAAAAGTATGGAAGAATAGTTAATATCTCTTCCGTTGTAGGGTTGAAAGGGAATGCAGGACAGGTAAATTATGCGGCTTCTAAAGCGGGAATTATCGGGGTAACTAAATCTTTAGCTAAGGAGTTAGCGCCACGAGGAATTACTGTTAATGCTATTGCTCCGGGATTCATTGAAGGCACTCCTATGACTGAAAAGTTAGAAGAGAGAGAAAAAGAGAAATTTCTCAGGCAAATTCCTTTAGGGAGAGCAGGGAAACCCCGGGAAGTAGCTAACCTTGTTTTCTATCTAGTTGGGGAGGAAGCTTCCTATATTACTGGAGAAGTAATCAGGATAGATGGAGGGATGGCTATTTAATTTAAATTGGAGGTTAAATAATGAACAAGGATGAAATCCTGAAAAAGGTAAAAGAGATTACCAGTGAACAGTTAGGAGTAGATGAGTCCCAGATTACTCCTGAGGCGAAGTTTGTTGATGATCTGGGAGCTGATTCTCTGGACACAGTGGAGCTAATTATGGCACTTGAGGAAGAATTTAATCTGGAAATTTCTGATGAGGAAGCAGAAAAACTGGTTACGGTAGAAGAAGTAGTAAATTATATTGATACTCATTTAAAGGGATAACTTTTCGAAAAATGAAATTGCGGGTAGTAGTTACGGGAATGGGGGTAATTTCTCCTATAGGGATTGGGCTAAGGAATTTTGAAGAGGCACTTTTTGCCGGAAAGAGCGGAATTACCCGTATAACGCATTTTGATGCCTCTTCTTATCCGTCTCAAATTGCTGGAGAAGTGAAGAACTTTGATTGTCGAGGTCATCTTTCGCCCAAGGAAATTAGACGAATGGATAGATTTACTCAGTTCGGGATGGTAGCGGCAGAGGAAGCTATAAAAGGAGCGGGAATAGACCTTGAGAGAGAGGATCGGCGGAAGATAGGAATTTTGGTGGGTTCAGGAGTGGGGGGACTTTCTACTATTGAAAGAGAAGAAACGGTGCTTATAAAGAAAGGACCTCAAAGGGTGAGTCCTTTTTTAATTCCCATGCTTATTACGGATATGGTCTCTGCGCAGATTGCTATTCGTTATAAGTTTTCCGGACCGAATTTTTCTATTTCCACTGCCTGCGCTACCGGAACTCATTCTATAGGAGAAGCTTTTAAGATTATTCAAAGAGGGGATGCTAAGGTAATGATTGCCGGGGGAGCAGAAGCGGCGGTTACCCCCTTGGGATTGGCGGGTTTTTGTTCAATGAAGGCTTTATCTACAAGAAATGAGGAGCCAGAGAAGGCTTCTCGTCCTTTTGATAGGGAAAGAGATGGTTTTGTGATTGGAGAAGGAGCAGGAATAGTAGTTTTAGAGGAGCTGGAGCGGGCTAAAAAGAGAGGAGCTTTTATCTGGGGAGAGATTATAGGTTTTGGGATGAGTGCAGATGCTTATCATGTAACTCAACCCTTAAAGGAAGGAAGGGGACTCAAAGAAGCTATGGTTATGGCTATGAAAGATGCAGGAATATCCTGTGAAGAAGTAGATTATATAAATGCTCATGGGACTTCCACTCCTTACAATGATAAGGTAGAAACTCAAGCTATTAAATCTCTTTTTAATAGTTATGCTATGGAAGTCCCGGTAAGTTCCATTAAGTCTATGACTGGTCATCTTCTGGGAGCATCAGGGGGAGTAGAGATAATTGCTTCTCTTCTTGCTTTAAATAGAGGGATTATTCCTCCTACTATTAATTATGAGTATCCTGACCCGGAGTGTGATTTGGATTATGTTCCCAATAAGGCAAGAGAGGCTAAGATAAAGGTTGTGCTTTCAAATTCTATGGGTTTTGGGGGACATAATGCGGTTTTGATACTTAAGAAGTACGAAGGAGGTTAAATGGAAATTAGTTTATTACGTCAAAAAGCTTTAAAAGAATTGCAAAGGAATCTCAAGATAAATTTTTCAAATTTAGAACTTCTTAATCAAGCTTTAACCCATAGTTCTAAAGAACCAATTTTTCATAATGAAAGATTGGAGTTTTTAGGAGATGCGGTGTTAGGAGTGGTAGTAGGAGAATATCTTTTCCGAAAGTTTCCCTATTTAGAAGAAGGAGCTCTATCCAAACTTAAAGGAATGATTGTCTCTGAAGAGAACCTTTCTCGGCATGCCCGAAAGATAGGGATAAAAGATTATATTTTAGTTGGTAAGAACCAGGAAGGAATTCAATCTCAAGATTCTCTATTAGCCGATGTTTATGAGGCCATAATAGGAGCTATTTATTTAGACAAGGGATGGAATGTAGTATTCCATTTCGTAGTGGATTCTCTTATTAAAGAGGAAGAGATTCAACGAATGAGAGATTTTAAATCAGATCTTCAAGAATACACTCAGTCTCTTTATAAAACGATACCTGAGTACGAGTTAGTAGAAGAAGTAGGTCCTGACCATCTTAAGAGATTCAGAGTAAAGGTGAGGATAGGAAAAAAGATTTGGGGTGAAGGGTGGGGGTCCAGTAAAAAGAGAGCAGAAAAGAGAGCTGCTCAATCTGCCTGGGAAAAAATTAAAAATGAGTATTAATTCCGTAGGTGGGCAACGGTTAATGGTTGGTGTCTCCGGAGTAAGGGGAATAGTAGGGAATAGTCTTGTTCCTGAGGTAGTAACCAAGTTTTCAGCTGCTTTTGGTAATCTGGTGCATAGAGGTAAAGTGATAGTTGGTGCGGATACCCGAACTTCCAATGATTTATTTAGATATGCTGTTTTTAGTGGTCTTCTTTCTGTAGGGTGTGAAGTGATTGATATAGGAATTTGCCCTACTCCTTCGGCCCAACTTATGGTAGAGAAGTTAAAAGTAGAGGGAGGAATAGTTATTACTGGTAGTCACAATCCTGCTGAATGGAATGCGCTGAAATTTATTCGTCCTGATGGTCTTTTTCTTTACCCGGAAGAAGGAGAAAGACTTTTTTGTCTTTATAAAAAAGATGAAATAAAATATGTATCCTGGAATGAAATAAAGAGAGTTAATCGAGAAAAAGGTGCCATAGAGAATCATTTAGAGAAAGTCCTCAGTATAGTGGACAGAGAAAAAATTGCTCAAAAAAGATTTAAGGTAGTCGTTGATGCCTGTAATGGAACCGGGGGATTAATTACTCCGGAGCTTCTCCGCAGGCTGGGATGTGAGGTTCTTACTATCAATTCTGAGCCTGATGGTTTTTTTGCTCATCCTCCTGAACCTGTTCCCTCCAATCTTGAGGCACTTTCCCGGATGGTAAAGTCTCAAGGGGCTGATATCGGTTTTGCTCATGATGCTGATGCCGATAGAGTAGCTATAGTGACAGAAAAAGGAAATATTTTACCCGAAGATTACCCTCTTCTTTTAGTCACTAAATTTATTCTGGGCAAAAGGAAAGGATTGGTGGTAACTAATGTCTCTACTACTCAGGCTTTGGATGATATAGTTAGGGAATTTGGTTCCTTAGTAAAGCGAACAAAAGTTGGAGATATTAATGTTTCCCGATGTATGAAAGAAGAAAGAGCAGTAGTAGGGGGGGAAGGAAATGGAGGGGTGATTATTCCCGAAATTCATTACGCTCGCGACGGAATAGCTGCAGTGGCTTTAATATTAGAGTATATGGCAGACTCTGGAGAACCTATTTCTTATTTAGTATCGAATCTTCCTCGCTATTATATTATTAAGAAGAAAGTGAGATTCACCCAGGGTAATTTTTCTTTTTTAAAAGACCAGTTAAAGAGGGAATTTTATAAGAGTAGAATGGATTTTCTTGATGGGATTAAAATTATCCTGAATAAAGGTTGGATTCATATAAGAGCTTCGGGGACCGAGCCAATAGTTCGTATTATTGCCGAATCAAAGAACAGGGAAGAAGCAGAGAAATTATGTAATTTAGGCATAGAGAAGATAATGAAAATTTCGAATTCCATAAAAAGGAGGAAGGAATGAGAGTGATTATTTCTAAAAATTACGAGGAGATGAGCAAGAAAGCTGCTGAAATTGTAGCTGAGAGATTAAGAAAAAAACCTGACCTGGTTCTGGGGTTAGCCACGGGAAGCACTCCCGTAGGAATGTATAAGGAGCTTATCCGTATGCATAAAGAAGGAAATCTGGACTTCTCCAAGGTAAAGACTTTTAATCTTGACGAATATTGTGGTCTTTCTCCAGATCATCCCCAGAGTTATCATTATTTTATGTGGGAGAATCTTTTTAATCATATTAATATTAACCCAGCTAATGTTTATATTCCTTCCGGTGATATAGAAAATGTAGAAGCTTTTTGTAAATGGTATGAGGAAAAGATAAAAGAGGCTGGGGGTATAGACCTCCAGGTTTTAGGTATAGGAAGAGATGGTCACATCGGATTTAATGAACCAGGCTCATCATTGACTTCAAGAACGAGAATAAAAACTTTGACTGAAGAGACAGTAGAGGATAATGCTCGCTTTTTTGAAAAAAAGGAAGATGTTCCTCGTTATGCGGTGAGTATGGGACTGGGAACCATAATGGAAGCTAAGGAATGTCTTCTTTTAGCTAATGGGGCTAATAAAGCAGAGGCAATTCAGAAGGCTATAGAAGGACCAGTCTCTGCAAGTATTACTGCTTCTCTTCTTCAATTTCATCCCCGAGCAATCTTCATTCTTGATGAAGAAGCGAGTAAAAATTTAAAGAGGCGAGAATATTACAGGTATGTAGAAAGAATGGCTCAGAAACTAAAGGAGAGGTGAAAAATGAGGAGGTCTTTGTGTATCTTTGAGGACAAAAAAACAAAAAATTTTTATCCCCTTACTTTAACTCGACCGGTGTTCGACCTTCGTTGTGGAATTACCACTTTATATGAAAAACTTATTAAAAGGAATGGGGAGGAGGTTTATCTTGTCTGCCGAGAGTATTTAAGAGAAGTAATCTCTCAGAAGCTAAGGAGAGCAAGAGTAAATAAGCTGGAAGAATTAAAAATGAGAGACCTTTTCTTTGTTAACGGAAGGGTGCTCTCTTTTGAAGATGAAATTGGTTTAGAAGGCGATGAGGAAATAGGAATTTCAGGAGAAGATATAATTTATGCCCGACTGAATCAGGGAACTTTAAAGTCTCTTTCTTTTGTTCATCCTGAGGAGATTGAAGAAGTTTTAAATCGAGCTAAAGAGAAGGTGAAAGTTAGAGAAGTAAAAGCAAAAATAGCAAGATATCTCTGGGATTTAGTAAACTGGAATGGAGAAGCTATTGAAGAAGATTTTAAAGAAAAAGGGAAAGTGGGGGTAGAAGGAGAGGTAAAAGAAGGAGTTTATTTAATCTCTCCCGAGAAAATTTATATCGGAAAAGGAACAAAAATAGAACCAGGGGTAATTCTGAATGCTGCGGGGGGTTGTATTTATATTGAGGAAGAAGTAAGGATTCGTCCTCCTACTATTATTGACGGTCCCTGTTATATCGGAAAAGGAACAGTAGTAGATGGAGCGAAAATTCGTGAAGGATGTAGCGTGGGACCGGTATGCCGAATCGCTGGAGAGATTGAAGAATCTATCTTCTATGCTTATACTAATAAACACCATGATGGTTTTATTGGACACGCCTATATAGGGGAATGGGTAAATTTAGGAGCTTTAACCACTAATAGCGATCTTAAGAATACTTATGGGAATGTAAAGGTGTATGTGGGAGGAAAAAACTTAGATACAAAAGAGATGAAGGTTGGTTCCTTTATTGGAGACCATACTAAAACAGGGATAGGAACTCTATTAAATACAGGATGTGTAATTGGGGTAGCCAGTAATCTCTTTGGAGGAGGTGTTACTCCTAAGTTTGTTCCTTCTTTTAGTTGGGGAGGAAAGAATTTTTCGGAGAATAAACTAAGTAAAGTCATTGAAGTAGCCAGAGTAGTGATGAGACGCCGAGATGTTGTCCAAACAGAAGCAGATAGAGCTCTTCTTAGAAAAGTTTACGAACTTACTAAAAAAGAGAGGGAAGAGTTCTTATCTTCGGAATACAAATTGGAGTAATCTCTCCACTGAAGGGAGAAAAATAATTAAATACCGGGGATATGAAAGAAAGAAGAATAGTAGTTACAGGAATAGGGGTGGTAAGTCCTATCGGGATTGGCAAAGATTCCTTCTGGGAAGGATTAAAGTCCGGTAGGTCAGGAGTAGATAAGATAACTTATTTTGATACTACTAACCTCCCGGTAAAAATTGCCGCTGAAGTGAAGGATTTTAAACCTGAGAATTTTATGGATAAGAAAATAATCCGCCGCACAGACCGTTATATTCAATATGGGATAGCTGCCTCTAAGATGGCAGTCGAAGATGCAAATTTACAGTTAGAAAAGGAGGACCGAGAAAACATAGGAGTATTTATAGGAGCGGTGCAGGCAGGGGGAGAATTTGGAGAGAAACAACATATAATATTCAGGGAAAAAGGAGCTCATAAGGTTAGTCCTTTTCTAAGTACTATTTTTTATACTGATTCTTGCACCTCTCATATTTGTATAGAATTAGGGTTAAAGGGAAATAGTGCTACCGTTTCTGGAGGCTGTACCGCCGGAGCAATAGCTATCATTTATGCTTTGAATGAGATAAAAAACGGGAAGACAGATTTAATGTTAGCAGGAGGAGCGGATGCTACTGTTATTTCCTTATTTATTGCCGCTATGAGTAAAGTAAATGCTATGTCGCGGAGAAATGATGAGCCCAGGAAAGCTTCTCGCCCTTTTGACAAAAAAAGGGATGGTTTTGTAGTAGGAGAAGGTGGTTGTGTATTAGTCTTAGAAGAACTTAACCATGCCTTAAAAAGAGAAGCTCATATTTATGGAGAGATTTCTGGCGTGGGTATTACTTCCAGTGCTTACCATATGACTTTTCCCGAGCCTTCGGGTGAGCAAGCTATCCGGGCAATGAGGTTAGCTCTCCGGGATGCGAAGATACCTCCTGAGAAAGTCGATTATATTAACGCTCACGGTTCTTCTACTATTGCAAATGACCCTATAGAGACTAAGGCTATAAAAAGCGTTTTTGGACCCCATGCATATAATTTAGCTGTTTCTTCTACTAAATCTATGCACGGGCATTTAATGGGGGCGACGGGTGCCATAGAAGTAGCTGCGTCCCTTTTAGCGATAGAAAATAACCTTATTCCTCCCACCATAAATTATGAATATCCTGACCCGGAATGTGATTTAGATTATGTCCCCAATCAGGCGAGAGTAAGTCGAGTGAATGTAGCTTTGTCTAATTCCTTTGGATTTGGAGGAAAAAATGCCGTAATAGTTGTCCAGAGATATCCGTAATTTTTAGATAAAAGGTTGCGGTTTCTGCAACAACCTTGAGGTTAGGGTGTAATTACTTTACTTTTCTCGGATGGAGGGGTGAGGATTGTGGTATATAATCTTGGACTTTTATTTACCTGTCTTACCAGTTTTTTCCTTATCTTTATCGTCTATTTTAAAGCTCGTGAGCGGAAGTTAAGCAGGATATTTATTCTCATTAATTTAAGTGGGGCTATCTGGTCAGGAGGGCTCTTTATATTTCATATTTATTCCTCGCCCAATATATTCTTACTTCGTCTCGCTCATCTTGGAATTATTTTTCTCCCTGTTCTTTATTTACATTTTCTTCTCTCGTTTTTTAATTTGACCCGGAAGAAAAGAAAATTTCTCTTATCATTTTACGGTTTAACTTTCTTCCTTGTCCCTTTTAGCTTTAGCAAACTTTATGTCTCATCTATAATTTTTAACCCTGTATTAGGCTATGTTAACCGGCCAGGACCACTTTATTATATTTTTGAGGGTATATTCTTATTTGCCATTATTTATGGTTGTTTACTTTTAATAAAGGGTTTAAGAAAAGTTAGAGGTTTTAGACGGAGTCAAATAAGATACTATTTACTTGGTTCTATTTTAGGTCTTGGAGGAGGAGCAACTACCTTTTTGCCTCTCTTTGGGATAAATATCCCTCCGGTAGGAATATATTTAGTTCCCCTTTATGGAATATGTATTACCTATGCTATAGTTAGATATAGGTTAATGGAGATTCGCCTTGTTCTGCGGAAGGGTATAATTTATTTTTTAACTACCAGTTTTGTGACTACTTTTATTATAGTTATTCTTTTCTTATTCACTCGATTCTACCACCAGATTATAGGATTTAAATCTTTTAGTCTTACGGTAATTTTTGCTTTTCTTTTAGCTTTGATTTTGCAACCTTTAAGGGAAAAAATAGAGTTCTGGATAGATAAATTATTTTATCAAAGGAGAGTTAATTACTACTCTACTTTAAAGGATGCTACCCGAAAACTTGTTTCTATTCTGGAGATGTCGGAATTATTAAATTTTATAGTAAATACTCCTATTGAATTAATAGGGATAGAGAGTGGCCAATTATTATTATTAAATGAAGAGGAAAATAATTATGAGGTAAAAGTCAGTTACTCTTCTTCCGGAAAAAGAGATAAGAAAAAGGTTACAATATCCGGAAAGAAAGGTCTGGTGAAAATATTAAAGGATAAAAAAGATTTTCTTTTAAAGGAATATCTTTTTTCTGTAAAGTCTGATCCCGAAGTGAAGATGGCTAAAGAGCAATTAAGAAGACTCCATTCATCCTTGGTCTTTCCTTTAGTTTTTCAAAGCCAGATTTTAGGAATTTTGTCTCTGGGAGAGAAAGTCTCGGGGGAAGCATATTCTAAAGATGATCTTGAACTGCTTTCTCTTTTTGCGGGGGAGGCGGGAATAGCTTTGAAGAATGCTCAGCTTTTCTGGAGAATAAAAGAGATGAAGAGTTATAATGAAAGAATCTTAGAGAATATGAGTGGAGGATTGATTGGCCTTGATAGTAAGGGAAGAATTTTTGCTTTTAACAAAAAAGCAGAGGATATTACCGGTCATCCCTCCTCTAATATTCTGGGAAAAAGAGTGGAAGTTTTAAAAGAACCCTTAGCTACTCTTCTTAAGAATTCTCTAAGGAAAGGAGAGGTTTATTCAGGACTGGAGATTAATTTATCCAGAGGAAATGGGAAGAATATCCCCGTCTCCATAAGTACATCCAGAATTGGCCTAAAAAGAAAAGAAAAAGAAATCATTGTTATTCTTAATGATCTTTCTGAAAGAAAGGGATTGGAAAGGCAAATACGACAGGCAGAGAAGTTAGCCTCTTTAGGAACTCTTGCAGCTAGAATGGCTCATGAGATTAAAAATCCTCTTGTCTCTATCCGAACATTTGCAGAGCTCCTTCCTTCAAAATTTAAGGATGAAGAATTTAGAGAACAATTTTCTTCCTTAGCCTTAGAAGAAGTAGAACGGATAGATAATCTTATTACAAAGCTTTTAAATTTTACCCGTTCCAAAGATTATCATTTTGAGGTTCTTTCTGTAGAGATGTTGATTGAGGAAAGTCTTTCTTCTCTTCAGATTCAGATCTCAAAGCAGAATATAAAAGTAAGAAGAGATTATCTTCCAGATATTCCTTCTATATACGGAGATAAGGAAGAATTAAAACAGGTTTTCTTAAATATTCTTACTAATTCTGTGGAGGTAATGCCTGAGGGTGGAGAGATCTTCATTGCTACTCGTAAGAAGAAAGAAAGAGGGGAGCTTTTTGTGAGTATTCTCTTTTCCGATACCGGAGGAGGGATTCCCCAGGAAAATCTGGATAAAATCTTTGACCCTTTTTTCACTACCAAAGTTAAAGGGTCTGGATTAGGTCTATTCATCTCTTATAAGATTATTCATGAACATCACGGAAATATCCAGGTGAGAAACATAGAGAAAGGTGCAGAATTTTCCATCTCTTTACCTGCTTATAAAATAAAAGAAGAGGGAAAGATTAAATGACTACTATTTTGTTGATTACCCGGGAAAAGAGACGGAGAAATTTACTGGAAAAGTTATTGAACAGTGATTATATTATCATAGTTGCTCATAAAGAGGAGAAAATTTCTCTATTATCGGAAAAAGTAGACATAATTATCCTTGATTTTGTTTCTCTGGGATTTGAGGGTTTAAAAATTATCTCGTGGATAAGAGATATTAGTAATTCTTTAATTATTATAGGTTGGGGCTCTCGGGAGAAGAAAGAATTTAAGGAAGAAGCAAAACTCTACGGAGTTTATGAATATATTGATGATTCTTTAAAAGCTGAGGATATTTCTTCCATTCTTCAGCGTGCTCTTACCCAGAGAAGATATCAAGAGAAACTTAAAGGTGAGAAGAATTCAAGTAAAAAGGAAATAGAGGAGACCCCCCATAGTCATTTCTCTTTAAAGGATATCTATCGATATAAAGATTCTTTGAAGAATTTTTCTCGTCTTTTATCAGTCCGTTTCGACCTGGAAAGATTTCTAAATTCTTTTCTTCTCCTCCTAAGAGAAATGTTGGGGATTAATCGGTTATATATATTATTGAGAGAAGGAGAAAATTATGTAGTGAAAGCTTCCCTGGGGGGGATGAAAGAGATTGTAGATAATGTGAAATTTTCTTCTCAATGCGGATTAATTAAGTATCTTGTTAAGGAAGGCACTATTGTGTATAAGAAGAGAGTGGATAGTCTTCTCTATCCAGGAATAAATAGAGAAATGGAGATTTTTGGGGTAGAAGTGGCTATTCCTTTAATAAAAGGAGGGGAACTAGCGGGGGTGCTTCTTCTCGGCCGAAAAGTTATTGGAAAAGTATTAACTGAGGAAGATTTAGAGTTTCTTTATTTTTTGGCTGATCAAATGGGTATAGCCATAGAAAATGTATTTTTATACCAGAGAATTGCCTCTCAGAAGAGGTATACGCAAACTATTCTGGAGAATGCCGATTCAGGAGTAATAACTATTGATGAAAAAGAAAGGATAGTTACTTTTAATCCCCGGGCGGAAAAAATTCTTGGTCTTAAAGCTTCCGAGATGATTGGAAAGGATATAAGAAGTTTACCTGCTCAAATAGCTGACCTCTTATACGAAGCTCTTTCCACAGGAAAATCATATCACCGTCATGAAATAAAGCTACCTCCGGGTAAATGTCATTTGGGAGTGAATACCAGCCAGCTACGGAATGGTCAAAATCAAATTGTGGGAAGTATGATGATGTTTACAGACCTTTCTCCAATTAAAAGATTAGAGAGGCAAAAAAAATATGCAGAAAAACTTGAGTTTCTTAATGAGGTTTCTATGCACCTCTCTCAGGAGCTTAAGAATTGTCTTGTTCCTATCCGAACTTTTACAGAGCTTTTTCCTCATAAATATTTAGATGAGGATTATCGGACTAATTTTTATTCCTTAGTCATTAAAGAGGTAGAAAGACTCGAGTCTCTGGTAGAGAGATTACTCTTCTTTACTCAACCTCTTCATTTAATTTATGCTCCTGAGAGTGTTTCCCATTTAATAGAAGAGAGTCTCTCTACTTTAAAAGATGTAGATTTTTCTTCTATAGAGATAAAAAGAGAGTATGAAGAAGATTTGCCCTCTGTTTTTGTCGATAAAGAGTATATAGTTAAGGCGCTTTCTAATGTTTTTCGTAACAGCATAGAAGGGATGAGAGGAAAGGGAAAGCTTTGTATAAATTGTGGAAAAGAGAAATCTTCTATAAAGATTGAAATTGAAGATAATGGTGAAGGAATAAAGAAAGATTATCTTCTCCGGGTTTTTGACCCTTTCTTTTCCACTCGTAGTAAAGGGATGGGGATAGGTTTAACTATTGCCCAGAGAATAATTGAGGAACATAAGGGCAAGATTGATCTGGAGAGTGAGGAAGGAAAAGGGACGAAAGTTATTATTTGCCTTCCTCGAGGGAGGAGAGGAGAAGAATGAGTTTGTCCAGAGGAACCATTCTTGTAGTTGATGATGAGAGAGGAATACGAGAATCTTTAAAAATGATTCTTAAGGATAAGTATAAAGTAGTTACTTTTGAGAGTCCTGAAGAAGTTCTCAAGAATTCTTCTATTGATGTTGATGTAATTTTTTCTGATATAAAGATGTTAAGTATGAATGGCATCTCTTTCTTAAAAAAGATTAAATCTTTAAAGCCAGAAGTTGAGGTGATTATGATTACTGCCTATCCCAGTTTTTCCACTACTCTGGAAGCCTTACGATGCGGAGCGTTTGATTATATCGTTAAACCATTCAACAAAGATGAGATTTTGCGGGTGGCAGAAAGAGCTATTCAGAAAAAGATCGAGCTAATTGAAAATGAAAGAATGATGAGAGATTTGACCCACTCTCTTCAAGAAAATTATCAAGCTACTATTGATGCTTTAATTTTAGCCATAGATGCTAAGGACGCTTATACCGCCCGCCATTCTCGAAGAGTCTCTTATCTTTTTGGAAAGGTGCTCAGAAAGATAGGATTTGAGGAAGATAAAATTGACCTGCTTACTCATATTGCCGGATTGCACGATATAGGCAAAATCGGAATCAGTGAATATATTTTAAGAAAACCTTCTTCTTTAACGGTGAAGGAGTATGAAGAGATTAAGCGACATCCCCTCATAGGTTACAAAATTCTCAAATCTATGAAATTCCTTAAAAATGGTTTAAGTGTAGTGCTCTATCATCATGAAAAATTTAATGGCCAGGGATATCCTGAAGGTCTAAAAGGAGAAGAGATTCCCTACGAAGTAAGGATATTTAGTATTATAGATGTCTATGATGCTCTGGTTACCGATAGATGCTATCGGAAGAGAATGTCTTCCCGGGAAGCTCTTCGGGAATTAGAATCTCGTGGGGGAAAAGATTTCGATCCTCGTTTAATTACTTTAGTTGTCCCTATACTCTCTAAGATCGAAGGGTATAAGTAGAAGAAATATAGAAATTGGAAAATGGAGATATCTGCGAACACAAGGATAAGAATTATCTTATGCAAAATAGATGAAAGAGGAATAGTTTCTTAAAATGAGTCTTCGTGTCCTTATTCATCATTTACTCTTTTTTCTTCCGGTAGGAGTGATATTTATTCTCTTAATTAAGAAATTTTTTTACCGAAGTAAGGAGTTGAGTAAAAAAGTTTCTCAACTTTCCGCTCTTAATAGAATAGGGAGAGCCTTAAGTTCTTCTTTAAGTTTAAAGAGTCTTCTTAGTTTAATCATCTCGGCAAGTATTTCTTTAGTAGGCGGAAAAGATGCTTTTCTCTACCTTTTGAATAAAAAGACCGGTAAGTTAGAGAGAAAAGATAAAGTCTCCCCACCGGATGACCCTTATTACGAGATAGCTCTTTATGTAATGGAGAAAAAAACTCCTCTTCTTTTGAATAAGAGTAGTGAAAAGAATTTATTTACCTTTATTTTTGATAAAATAAAAGGCCTAAGTTCTCTTATTTGTATTCCTCTGGTTACTAAAGAAAAATTATGGGGAGTATTAGGGGTAGAGAATTTCTCTAATTTCTTCAATGAGGCTGATTTAGAGCTTCTCTCTACTTTTGCTAATGAAGCAGCTACTTCCATTGAAAATCGCTCTTTAATGGATGACCTTCTCCGTTTCCAAAAGTTAAATTCTTTTAACAGAACATCTTCTATTGTAGCTCATGATTTGAGAAACTCTATTTCTCGACTTTCTTTTCTTATCCAGAATGCAAAAATGAATTATAAAGACCCGGAATTCCAAAAAGATTTAATAGATACCCTCTCTTATACTATTAAAAAAATGGAAAACTTAGTAGAGAGATTGTCGGGTTCGCCTTCTCTTTTAACACTGAAGATAGGTTCAATAAACGAAATTCTTCGCCAGGCAGTAAAGGATTTAAATTTGCATAAGGAAAAAATGATAAAACTAAAGGAAAATTACCGAGATGTTCCCCGATTAATAATGGATAGAGAGAATATGAAGAGGGTATTTGTAAATTTTCTTCAAAATGCACGCGAAGCTATGCCTGAAGGAGGAGAAATTGGAATATCTACTTATGAGAAAAAAGAATCATCAGAAGTATTTATAGAAATCTCTGACAGTGGATGCGGGATGGATGAAGAATTTATGGAGCAGAGTTTATTTAACCCTTTCGTGACTACCAAAGAGAAGGGGCTGGGACTTGGTCTTTTCTCTTCTCAGGAGATTATTTCGCTCCATGGAGGAAGAATAGAGGTGGAGAGTAAGGTAGGTCAGGGGACGAAATTTACAGTAGTTTTACCTGTTCCTCCGAGAAAGAAGAGAATAGAAGCAATCAGTAAGCTTATTGGAGAATATCTTCTGGAAATGGGAGCTATTGGTCCCTCGGAGTTAAAAAAAGCAGTAGAAATTCAAACTAAAGATAGAAGAAAGATAGGAGAAATTCTTATAGATCTTGGGTATATTAGAGAAGAGCAGTTATCCGCAGCCCTAAAGAGACAAAAAGAGATGGAGGAAAAATTAAGTGGGTAAGATTCTTATTGTTGATGATGATAAATATTTACGAAAGCAGATTTATTGGGCTTTTAAAAAATATTATAGACTTTTGGAGGCAGAGAATGGAGAAGAAGCTCTAAAAGTTATGAAGAAAAATTTTGTAGATTTAGTGCTTTTAGACCTTCACCTTCCTCCTCAAAAGGATACTCCCTTAGAGGGAATAAAAGTTCTAAAAGAAATCAGGAAAAATTATCCCGAGGTTGTAATTATTGTAATTACGGGAGATAATGAGAAGAAAACAGCCTTAGAAGCCATAAACCTGGGAGCGTATGATTATTTTTCTAAACCTTTTGATTTGAGTGAAATGAAGATAATACTTAAAAGAGCTCTTTATCTTCAAAGTTTGGAGAGAGAAAATAGACGTCTTTCTGAAGAGCTTCAGGAGAAGTATCAGTTTAGTAATTTAATCATTGGAAAGAGCAAAAAAATACAGGAAGTGTTCACTCTTATAAGGAGAGTAGCCCAAAGTAATTGTAATGTGCTCATTCGTGGAGAAAGTGGGACTGGTAAGGAACTTGTAGCCCGAGCTATTCACTATAATAGTTCCCGAAAAGATAAGCCTTTTGTTCCTGTAAATTGCGCCGCTTTGCCCCAGGACCTTTTAGAAAGTGAACTATTTGGTTATGAGAGGGGTGCTTTTACGGGAGCTACCAGCCAGAAGCCGGGTAAGTTTGAAATCTCTTCAGGGGGAACAATCTTTTTGGATGAAGTTGCGGATATGAGCCTTTCTATGCAGGCTAAGATATTAAGAGTTATTCAGGAGAGAGTTTTTGAAAGAGTAGGAGGAACAAAGTCTATAAAAGTGGATATTCGTATTATTGCAGCTACCAATAAAGATCTGGAGAAAGCTGTGAAAAATAACTCTTTTAGAGATGATCTTTACTATCGTTTAAATGTTGTCTCTATTTATATCCCTCCTTTAAGAGAAAGAAGAGAGGATATTCCTCTTTTAGCTAATTTTTTCTTAAAGAAGTATGCTAAAGAAAACAAGAAGCAAATAAATGGTTTTTCGCCCGAAGCAATGGATTCTTTGATGAGATATGATTGGCCTGGTAATGTGCGAGAGCTGGAGAATATTATAGAAGGAGCAGTAGTTTTGGGAAGGAGTAATCTTATTCTTCGTGAAGACCTTTTTTTGACTTCCTCCCAAGAGGTTTCTTCTGATGAAGAGGCTTCTCTTCCCTTAATGGAACAAGAAAAGAGGCTTATTAAAAGGATTTTAAATAAAACTGGTGGTAATCAAACAAAAGCGGCAAAACTTCTGGGAATTCATAGAAATACCCTCCGTCGCAAAATTAAAAAGTATAATCTTGCCTGAATCTCCTTGCCCTTAATCTGAATTTATTAATCTTTTATACTCTATATTTTGTTTGTCTAACTATGGGCTTTAGTCTTCATCTATTTTTTGTCCTTCTTTAGAAGGAATGATTATTGCCCTATTTTGGTTTATATTTTTGTACTAAAATAAGTCAAGAAAGAACATTTTAAAGATATTTTTTGTAAAGGCTAATTAAAAGCTTCTTAAGGAAATTGGCTAAAAAATTGCTCTTCTATATTTTCAAAAAAAGAAGCCTACTTCTTGCATCCTTTAGTAATTTCTATCAAAGGAGAAAAGGATAAATTAAGTGTTCTCAAGAGAGATTTTTTCCATTTTAATTGTTGATGACGATATCTATTTTACAAAACTTTTAGGGAAAATGCTTATCCGGCAAGGATACAAGGTGGAAACAGTCCTAAGTGCAGATGAAGCAATAAAAGAAATTTCTAAAAAGTCTTATGATATTCTTCTTTTGGATATTCATATGGAAGGAAAAGATGGTATTGAGGCTATCCCTCTTATAAAAAAAATAAATCCCCGAATTCCTATCATCATTATTACTGCCGACCATTCTCCCTTTATTGAGAAGAGAGCTCGCCGGGAAGAAATTTTCTATTATCTGTTAAAACCTTTTGAGTTTAAAGAATTAAAAGAAGCAATTCAGTCTGCTCTTTTACGAAGAAAATAATTATTGCACTATTTTAGTTCATTATTTGCACTAAAATAAGTCAAGAAAATATGTCTTTTTTACTGACTGTTTTCTTTAATTTGAAGAGTTAAGGAAATATTTTAAAAATTGGCTAAAAAATTGCTGAATACCTTTATGAAGTTAAAATTTTTGGAGTTTTAAATTGGAGAAAAAAACATTTATAAAAATAAGCAGATTTGTTCTCATTTTCTTCTCAATTATAGGAATGAGTTCCATTTCTTTTTCTCAGGACTTAAATTTCCAAATAAATCCAACGTATATTTCTTTTGGCAAGGTTATTCCTGTAGATGAAGAAGGAAATCTTAGGCAGGTAATAAAAAAGATGGAAATAGAAGGAAAGATTAAAAGTAATCATAAATGGGTTCTTAAAGCATATCTCTTAGATAATTTTAGAGATGTTCAAAATCCTTCATCTACTCTTCCTTCTCAGCGTATGAGTATCAAAGTAAGTGATTATTCTCGCAAAAAGGGATTTATTCCTCTCTCCCTTCAATCTGTAGTAATTGCTCAGGGAGAGCCTACCTCCGAAGAAATTCAGCTTAATATAAATCTTCAAATAATAATTAGGCCTTATGATCCACCTGGTAGATACACCTCGGATATTATTTATCTTTTAGATAACGGTGTCTCTACTTCTATTGAAAAGAGAATCTCTGTGGAAGTAGAAGTTCTTCCTTTAATGGATGTTGGTATTACTCCTCAAAAGCTTTTAATTAAAGTGCGCACTTCTCCAGAGGAAGAATATGAAGATTTTTTAGGAGAACCAATCGTTATTATCCTCTCTACTAATTGTGATTGGGAGTTGAAGGTAAAAGGGTTGGAAGATTTAATAGATGTCTCTGATGAGAATAAGAAACTTTCTATCGAGTATCTTGAATATCGAGTCATAAATTGTGGTAAGAATTGGATGCCCGTTTCTGATAAATGGAGGTCTTTTAGTAAAAAAGAAGTAGTAGTTGCTCGTGGAGGCTCTACTTTTGAGGAACCAGACCAAAGAGCAATTATTAAGATACTTTATCGGTTAAAGAGAAGTTGGGAGCAAGCATCAGGAGAGTATAGTGTAGGTATTGCCTACAGCATATCTACATTAGAAAATAAATAAAATAAAAGATAAAGGGAGGTGAAAAAAGAAAAAAATGAAAACATTAAGAATAAAATTTAAAAAGGAAAAGGAGGCAAGAAAAATGAAAAAAATGTTAGGATTAGTGTTGGCGGTAGTGATGGTACTTTCCATGGGAGGATTTGCTTTTGCGGACCAACCTGAAGGTGTGCAGGGAGTTGAGGAGGGGTATAAGCAAAGTGTGATGTTTACTGTATACACTGTAGTGAATCTTCCCTGTTACCTAGAGGTAACCTTAGAAGGAAATGAAGTGGGAACCCCTGCGCATCCAGCTGTTACTAAAGTATCAAAAGGAGACGAGCAAATAATTTTTGATACTTGGAGCAACTATCCTGGCTGGTATATGACCTTCTTTGAAGATCAGCAGGAGAATTATAATCCAACTAATGTGGGCTCTCCTGTTTCAGGTCCTGGTGCAAATAAGTGGCTCTATGATTGCTCTCAAACACTTCCTCCTATCTGGCATATCACCATTAAGGCGACTGATACCTGGAGGCTTTATCTTCTTGGCGGAGATTTAGCTAATGAGGAGGGCGAGAAAATCAGGATTCAGCGTAAAGTTAGCGGTGCAAAAACCTTAGGTTATGCCAATATGGCTGGAGGAGGAGAAGCTACTCCCTCTAATGGTTCATTTGGACCAGCAGCGAGTGACAGTTTCGCGACTATGATTGCTCAGTGGATTGACACTCAGGGGCCTACAGCAGGAACTTCTTATTACTTTAGATATAGAATTCCCCATACCTGGACGACCCCTCAAGGTTTCTTTGAAGGAAAAATGGGTTATTTCGTAGCTTCTTACGAATAGTAAGTAAAGATAAGCATAGAATGAAACAAAAAAAGGGGGATGTATATATAAATGCATTCCCCTTTTAAATAACAGGAGATCGAAATTGAAAAAAAATTTAAAAATGAGAATGTTGGGTGGAATATTATTATTATTAGAAGTAATCCTTTTTATCAGTTTTCCCCTATTTGCCAGTACAAAAGGGACTTTAAGGGTGGAACCGGTTCGTTTTGAATTTCCCCTTCCTCGTGGATATAAACATACTGCTGCTCTCACTGTCAGTAATACTTATGAATATAGTATAAGACTTAAGGCAAAAGTTTATGATTTTGATGTAGATGAAAGAGGAAATATGATTCCTTTGAAAGCAAGTACTACTCCCCTTTCCTGTTCTTCCTGGATTAAGTTTAATCCTAGAGAATTTGAGGTATCTCCAGGAGAAAGGCAAGTGGTTCGTTTTACGGTACATGCTCCAAAAGACGCTATAGCTGGAGAACATCGATGTGTTATTATCTTTGAAACTCCTCCTGTAGCTAAAGAGGGCACAGTGGCAGTAGTGTTAAATATAGGAGTAGTTGTTTATGCTGCTGTTCCCGAGATTAAAAGAAGTTGCAAAATAAACAATATTGAAGTTTATTATGAAAAAGGTATTCTCGAATTTATGGTGGAGTTGTATAATTCCGGTAATGCCCGCTTTCGAGGTAAAGGTGAATATAAAATTAAAAATAATAAAGGTGATATCATCTTTGAAGATAAGTTTCCCTACTTTACGGTAATGCCTGATAAGGTTTTACTGATTCCTTTGGAGAAAGAGATAGAACTTACATCTGGAAATTATACTTTTTCTCTGGAGCTTAAGGAAAGAGCCCGGGGAAATCCTCCTCCTTTTAGCAAAGAAATTAATTTTGAGGTAAAAGAAGGTGGAAAATAACTATGCATATTTACAAACACTATTTTATACTTTTATTTTTGTCCTTTGGTTTAATTATTTCTAATCTTTTTATCCCTCCTTTATTAGCTGCTAACCCGGAGGAAACCAGTATCGTTCTAATGCGGCTTAATGGAAAAGTAGATATTATTGACCTGGAGGTGGTGGAATATGAAAAAGATAAAATTGCTCTTCCGCTTATGGTGATGGGTAAGATTTTAGATGTTCCCATAATTTGGTCAAAAAAAGATAAAATAGCTACTTTTTATCGGCCTTCAGACGGATTAAAGTGTGAGGTTCATGAAGGAGCAAAATATTTATTAATTGGTGAGCAACTTTTTCAAGTTGATTTTCCCCCTTTGTGGATAGAGAAGGATTTATTTGTTCCCTTAGAATTTATTGAGAAAGGAATGGAAGTTGAACTAAAATGGAGTTTTTCAGAGCAAGCAGTTATAGCTACTTGCAGTCGAGACTTGAAACTTTTGAGTCCCTCGCCAAGAGGGAGAGAGAGCGAAGTAGCCGAAAAGAAGGAAGAATCTCCTCCTCAGAAGAAAACATCTTTTCTTTCCTTGAATTACTTTGATTATAAGTTATCTCATCGTGCTGAATTTTTAAAGGAAACAAAATTAGACCCTTTGGTCAATTACTCGGAGGGTATACTTAATATAGGAACGAGAGGGAGACTTTTTGGAGGAAACTTTGATTTCAATACAGAATTAGCCACTTCTTCCAAAGACTTTCTTGGAGATATTATTTCATCTATTACAGGAAAACTTCGTTATCCTATCTTTGGTGGAGAAGTAGACATAGGGGATAGCTCCACAACTTTCTCTCAATTAACATTACAAGATATTAGCTTGCGAGGGATACAAGTAGGTATACCTAAGATAGAAGGAAGGATTACTTATGTTTCTCCGAGTATAATTAAAGGTAAAGCCCTAGAAGGTTCTACAGTGGAACTTTGGGTAAATGATATATTTACCGCTAAGAAAGTGGTGGGTAAAGATGGCATCTATGAGTTTTCTAATATTTTTTTGCTTATGGGCGATGTTAATAAGGTAGAAATTTTTATTACAAACCCTCAAGGGGAAAAGAGAAAAATTGTCAAAAAGTATTTGGCTATTCCTGAAATTCTAAATAGAGGTGAAAGTCGTTTATCTATTTCAGGAGGATTAATTAAAGGCTCTGATGAGAAAGACTATTCTCGTCTTCTCTATGGATTTAGATACCTTTATGGAATTAGTAAGGATTTAACATTGGGTTCTATAATAGTAAGTCAGGAAGATAAAAAATATATGGTAGAATCAGGAGTTGCTCCTTTATCTTCTCTTAATTTAGGATTATTGGGTAGCTGGCGCTTAATGAATAACTTTGTTATTACTGGGGAGATTAATCGCTCTAATTATGATCCTGATTGGACAAACAAAGTTTCTTCTGAGGAGGAAAAAGAAGATTTTGCCTGGAGAGTGGAAGGCTTCTATAAGTCGGGAAGATTAACTTTAAGGCCTGCTTACCACAGATATGGTAGTAATTACTATTCTACCGATGAATCCAGTGCAGATTCAGAAGGAATTAATGTGAATGGAAGATATATGTTTAGTAAGAGTCTAACTCTTTCAGCAGTTTATAGAGATTCTCATAATAATGTGGATGGAGAGAAAGAAGAAACGCTTTTTTCTTCTTCGTCTGGTCTTACTCTTAATACTAATTTATCTAAAAGATCAAAATTAGGTTTGGGATACGGAATTAACTATCGTTATGATAAATCTCATTTAAAAATTGATTATAAAGTAAAGAATTTCTCAGGGAACTATAGTTATCAGTTTCCCAATCTACTTACCTTTACTCTTAAAGGCAGCTCAATGATTACTAAAGATTTTATAGAATCCAATAATGACTTTAAAAAAGATGAATATTTTTTAAAGTTGAGTCAGAAACAGAAGAATGAAAATTACTGGAGCGTGGAACAATCTTTATCTCTTTATTCTTCACCCTCTGAGGAAAGTGAGAGTTCTTCTACTAAGATTAAGTGGTCCGAAGGTGAAAAAGAAAGAAGACCCAGTTTCTATGCTCATCTTGGCTATAAATATAACGAAAATCCAGATGTTCGTTCTTCGGCTAAAGTATATTCTTTGGCTCTTGGCTTTGTTCGAAAATCAGTTTCTCAAGAGATAGGTTATTCTTGTGAGTTCGGATATAATCAGAATTACACTATTGAAAATATTCTTAAGAGTGACCATGCTCACTTTTCTCTGGGTGCTGAATATAAGTGGGGGGACTCGGGATTAGAAATAGGTTTAAAATATACCTATAATTTTTCTCCTATTACTGGAGAGCGTTCGTTTGGTGGTATACGGGTAGCTCTTAATCAGGGTTTGGCTCTTTCTGGAGCAGAAGAAACACTTTCTGATGATTTACCGATTGTTCCCAGTGGTAAAGTTAAAGGAAAAGTTTTTCTTGATTACAATCATAATGGGATTATGGATGAGAATGAACCTGGTGTTCCAGGGATCAAAGTAGGTTTGTTTCATCGCTATCTTCAGAATTCTGATAAAGAGGGAAATTTTTATTTCCCCAGGATTCCTGTTGGTGTGTATAAAGCGAATATTGACCTATATTCCTTGCCTGCTTCTTATTCTGTGACTACTCCTCCAGTAGAAATAGAAGTAAAATTAAATGAAACAGTGATAGTTAACTTAGGAATAATTCCTGTGGTTAGTATCACCGGGAGAGTATTTTTAGATGAAAACAAAAATGGAATATATGATAAGGGAGAAAAAGTAGGGGGAGGTATTCGGCTGGTTTTAGATGATGGTAAGAGAGATACTTATACTGACCCTGACGGGAGCTATTATTTTGGGGAGGTATTCCCTGGGGAGCATATTATTACTGTAGATTTAGGAACTTTCTCTAAAAAAGTAAAATTAGTTAAAAAATCTATAAAGATAAATATCCCTTTTGACGTTGAAGAAATAGAGGGAATTGATTTTCCTGTTCAATTATGTTAGTTTATTTTAACTCTTTCCTTCCTGCTTTATTTTTTTTACGCGGGACGATAAGCCTCAATGCAACACTTTATTTTTTAGTTATCGCAATTTTTCCTGTTTTTTGTGTGGTATTTCCCTTCATTATAAGATAAATATAAATTCCTCTCCTTACCTTTTCTCCAATTTCATTTTTACAATCCCAGATAGCTGTAAGAGACCCTCCTTCTTGTTTTATTTCTTTCTCTTTTAAGGTTCTTACGAGTTCTCCGGAAATATTGTAAATATAAACTTTTATATTAGAGCTTAGGGGAATATTAGCTATTTTGAGCTCTTCATCTGGATGACAAGGATTGGGGTAAGTAATTATGGGTAAGAATACTTTCAAGGAAAATTTAGCGGTCAAAGGACTCTCTTCGTTGGGAAAATTTCCAGCTTCATCTTTGGCTCGGACTTTGAAAGTGTATTCTCCTTCAGGTAGAGAATAAGTTATATTTTTTGCTGGAGACCATGGTGACCACTCTTTATCGTATCCTTCCATAAAATAGCTATAGACTAACTTTTCTTGGGGAGTAATATTATCCAAGCCTATCCAACTAAAAGAAGCTTCAATAGTGAGAGTATTTCCGGTGAGTTTACCGAGAGGATGAGTTACAAGAGATGTCTGCGGAGGAGTTCGATCGCCGCTCAGTTGACTTACTAAAGAACTATGGGCATTTAGTCTTCCTTCAGTTACGAGAAGACCTCTTAGAGTATCTTTCTTATCTACATTATTTAGGATTATTTCTTTTATTTGTAGAGGAGTTTTCGTGGGGAACCTTCCCTTAAGAAGCGCTGCTACCCCGGTGACATAAGGAGTAGCCATAGAAGTCCCTGAATAGGAAGCATAAGGAGGATTAGATTTATCAGTAGGGACAGTAGAGATGATACTTAATCCCGGAGCGCCAATATCTACGGTAGTACGGCCGTAGTTAGAAGCCCATCCAGGAAAAGGAGGAGGAGATGGTGGTGGAGGCTCTGGAGGGGGGGGTCCTGGAGGTGGAATTATATCATTAGAAGAAGTTTTCTCTTTAAAATGTGTACCAAAACCCACCAAATTATCATTATTATCAGTAGCAGCTACAGCAATGATATTATTTAAAGGATAACTGGAAGGATAATTGGTAGAGTCTGGATACCCGGCATCATTATCAAACCCGTCGTTTCCAGCGGCAAACATGCAGAGAGCTCCTGAAGATCTGATAGCATCTTCCATAGCTGGGTTTGGAGCTCCCCATCTACCCCAGCTATTATTGATGATTTTTACTCCCTTATTAGCAGCATAAGCAAAAGCTTCTAGGGCATCACCAGTTTCACCTTTCCCCTCTTGTAAAAACTTAAGAGGCATTATCTTAATGTGCCAGTTTACCCCGACTATACCCGTTTCATTATTACCTATAGCACCAATAATCCCGGCAACATGAGTTGCGTGTTCATCAATTCCATCATAGATGCTATTATCTTCGTTTACAAAATCCCATCCATGAATATCATCTACATACCCATTCCCATCGTCATCTATTCCATTATTGGGAATCTCTCCCGGATTTGTCCATATATTAGAAGCAAGGTCAGGATGAGTAATTTGCATTCCTGTGTCTATCACGGCTATAACAACTTCATTGTTGCCAGTAAATACCTCCCATGCTTCTGGTCCATCAATATCTGCATCAACTGTTCCTCCGTTTTGTCCAGTATTCTCCAGAGCCCATTGCTCTTTGAAATAAGGATCATCAGGAGATAATAGAGGTATAACAGGCTCTAAGGCATAAAGCTTGTAATTATATGTAACATAGACTACTTCGGGACTCGTTTTATATTTTTGAAGAGCTTCCTGAATACTTATTTTTTTTTGATTAAGTTTTAAATGATAAATCTTTAACCCATTAGGAAATGAATATATTTTATATATAGAAGTTCCTAATCTTTCATTTAATGAAGTTATTTGACTGGTGTGTATTCCTTCTTTAAATCGAACTAAAAGTTCATCTTTAATAAATTCTGAAGTTTTGAAAGGAGGATCCAAGTCTCTTAAAATAATTTTTCCAGGATCTTCCTGAGAAAAAAGCAAATTTTTCCCCATCAGAATAAAGAAGGTTATCAATATTATTCCTTTTATTAATCTTTTTTGTATTATTCGTCTCCTTTATGATAAGAGAAGTAGTTTAAAAACTGCTCCTCTTTTATTTTCGACCTAATTCAACCCACTTAATCTGTAACTATTAAGATAATTCCTGCTAACTTAAAAATAGCTTGGCTCAGCTCTGTATCTAATTCACCTTATTTTTCTTTCAATTTTTTCCCATTTACCAATTTTTTATCCTTCTTTCATTGAGAAAACCGAGTTCTTAAACTGTCTCATAAGAAGATATTTAGAGGAATAACACTTTGCATTTTCTTTTTTTAAACGCCCGAAGTTTTTCCTCTATTTCTAATTTAATGAATAAGAATTTTCAAGACTTTGAAAAAGTAAAACCGATGTTCCAAAACACTGCTTTTACTATATATTAATTTTCTAAAAAGGTCAACTTTTAGAGAATATTTTTACATTGCACTATTTTAGTTCGTAGTTTTGCACTAATATTGAGCAGTCATCGACTATTTTTTTATTTTATTTACTGTTTAAGAAGTCTTAAAGAATTTGGTAAAAAAATTGCTCTAATTCAATTAAAGTTTTTAAAGTTTTTCGAAAAGATCTTGTGAAAAAGGAGGAATAAATGTTTAATAAAAAGTTAAGTTTTATATTATCAATAGGAGTAAGGTTCTTAGTGGCTATATTTATAGCAATAATGAGCCTGAGTTATTATATACCTCAAACTTACGCTGTTTATAAATATGACAATGAAGAAAAAGATATTTATATTTGGCTGGTGGGTATAGCTGAAGCAGAAGCAGGCTATTTAACATTGGAGGGTAATATCGAACCAGTTGTTGATAATGGATTATACGAACCCGGATATTTCTATAATGGAAGGGTAGCTCTTTATCTTAGAGGGAAGATTAAGGGTGAATATCTTATTAATGCCCTTTATGATACCGCTAAAGAGAATCCTTATTATAAGCTCTTTAGTACAATTGAACCTGATAAGTATTATCCCGTGTACGGTGATTCTAGTACATTAGAGAGAATAGGAGAATCTCAGGATAAACTCTATATATGTATACAGCACCAGGATTCATTTCTCTCCTATGGAAGTTATGAAACTGGTTTTGGTGAGACAAAATTTACTCCCTACAGCCGCACACTTCAGGGAATTAAAGCAAACTACAAAGTAAAAGATTTTAGCTTAACCGCGTTTGGTGCTATTACTCCGCAGATAGCTTTTCACGATGAAATCCGAGGAGATGGGACCTCCGGATATTATCGCCTCTCTCATAAAGATGTTATTGAAGGAAGTGATAAGGTAGTTATTGAAGTGCGTGATAAAGACGACCCGGATAACATCATTAAATCTAAATCACTAAAGTGTGATATTGATTATTTTCTTGATTATTCAGAAGGTATGCTCCTCTTTAAAGAGCCTATTCCCTCAAGGGATGAAGATGGTAATCCTGTCTGGATTATTATTGACTATGAGTATATGCCTGAATCTGGAGATTTAAAACATAATATATTAGGTGTTAGAGCAGAGGTAGAACCTTCTCATAATTTTAAAATGGGAGTTACTTATCTCTCGGATACTGATTCTCCAGAAAGAAGTCAAGTTTATGGTTTAGATATAACCGGCTCCTTAGGTAATAATGGTAGGAATCTTGAAAAACCAAAGGCTCTGGTGCAGGCAGAGTATGCTCATAGCATCAACGGAGCTGGAACTATTAATCCCGAGGACAATGCCTTTGGTGCAGAACTAACTATAAAACCTATTGAAAATTTTGAGTTTAAAGGTTATTATCGTGAAGTGGGGAAAGATTTCCATCACCCTCAAAAAAGCTATGATGTCGGTACTCAGAAATACGGTGCTAAGACAAAATTAAAATTTACCGGTCATTTAGGAATTACTGGCGAGCACTCTTATCTTGTAAATAAACTTAATGAAAATGAAACTATCACCAGTAAAGTTGGATTACCTTATAAAACTGATAGTTTTACCATTAAACCTGAATATAAGCAAACACAATACTTTGATTTACTTGATCCCACCAAGGATAAGTTAACCAGGGGTCAAGGAATAAACATAGAAGCTAAATTAAGTAATAAATTTGCACTTACTGGTGGTTACCAAACTGAAGAGATAGAGTTTATTAATGATCCTACTAAACCAAAAGAAAAAGCTAATATTACTAGATTAGGCGGAAAATATGAGTTTAATGAAGAGATAGAAGTTTTTACTGACTATAGTATTAATAATCAGAATGGAAAACAGAGTACAGCTACAACTGTGGGTGTAAATACTAAAGTTTTTGATAATACTAACCTTTACAGTAGATATACTATTGATGGAGGTATAGGTGGAGAAAGAAATCAGGCAAGTATTGGAATGAATACCAGGGTAGTTTTAGCTGATGGACTCTCCGCTAATTTAGCTCTGGAAAAAGAATTAGTGCGGGAAGAAGGAAAGGTAGATAACGACACTACTGCCTTCTCGGGTATCCTTGAATATCTGCCCGATGAAGATTTAAAAAGCACCTTAAAATATGAAACGAGATTAGCACTTGAAGAAAAAAAGAATATAATTACCTTCGCTATAGCAGGAAAACTCGGAACGGATTTATCTTTAATAGGAAAATATGAAGATTATGGAGAGTATGATTTTGGCACCAGTGAACCTAAATTTTCCAAACACAAGATTTTAATTGGGTTAGCCTATCGCCCGGTTAATAATGATAGATTTAATGCTTTGCTAAAGCACGAAAAGGAGGAATTAAAGGATTTGACAAAAGAGCAAGCTACTAATATAATTACTGCTACCAGCTCAATTGAGGGTATTTATGATCTTAGCCCAAAACTTCAGGTTCTTGGTAAGTATGCTCTGCGCGAGAAAGAAGAGAGAAGTGTCCTGCCTACTACAATCAGCACCAGTGAGTTGCTTATTGCGGGCACAACTTATAAACTTACTCCGAGATTAGATTTAGGTGGTGAATATAGAATCATGCGCCTAAAAGAAGCTCAGGAAAGTAAAAGCGGTTATTCACTGGAACTCGGCTATTATCTTATTAAGCAAATTAAGCTTGTTCTCGGTTATGCCTGGAGCGCTTATGATGATTTGCGTTTCTCCGAAAATGATTACTGGGTAAAGGGACCATATCTACGATTACTCTATAAATTTTAGTTAGCTATTATACAAGGAGAAATATAATGAAGAATACTAAAATTATGAGATGGTTAAAAGTTTTGGTTGCTAGTTGGTTAGTTTTGGTATCTGTTCCGATGTTAGCTGGACCTGCATGGAGTGATATTATAAAGATTGCTGATATTCAAATAACCAAGTCTGATTCACCTGACCCTGTTACCGCAGGTCAGAGTTTGACCTATACTTTAATAGTAACTAACAACGGACCATCCGATGCTATTAATGTTACTTTAACGGACAACGTCTCTTCAAAGATTCAGAATCCTGAGTATTCATTGGATAGTGGTACTACCTGGAATAGCTGGACAAGTCCTTTGAATATAGGAAATATCAGTGATGGAGATTCGAAAAAAGTATTAATAAAAGGGGTAGTGGATCCTTTAGCTACAGGTAATATAACTAATATAGCTAGTGTGAGCTCTGATACCTTTGATTATAACCTTTTAAATAATGTTGCTATAGAGAGAACGAGTATTTTAACAGCTAACTACGGAGTAGATGTCACTGCTCCTGCTGGTCAAAGTGGTAATCCAGGAACTACAGTAACTTATCTCTTTACAGTTGAAAATACAGGGAATACTTCCGATGACTTTACTTTATCACTTTCAGGAAATA
>JAGGVN010000019.1 GCA_021158005.1 Candidatus Aerophobota bacterium
ATGTTAGTTTTAAACAATATAAAAGAAGAGTAATGGAGCTGGTAAAGAAGTACGGTGAATTAACATCACTAAGTATTAAATAAAATTATTTAGACGTTAAGGAGAAGACATTGAAAACTAAAAAATTAACAATTATTATTTTGATTTTTGGATTTTTTATGGTTTCATTTTTTGAGTGTTCGGATGCAGGGATTGCATGGGATTATAAAATAGTAAATTGTGAATGTGAGGAAGATGAGATCCCACTTCAAGGGGAAATCTCAGAAGAAACAGAGATTTTTAAAATTGAAGCTAAAATTCCTGAAATTGGCAATGAAAAAATTGACAGAGAGCTCAGCGATTTTGTTACAAAAATAATTTCAGACTTTAAACAAGAAAACCCTGAACTACCAGTTATTAATGGTCAAAAACCATCCTGGAAAAATGAGCTCTGGATTTCCCCGAAGATTTATGAATATTCAGAAGATATTAAGAGTGTGCGATTTAATGTATATCAATTTACAGGTGGGGCACACGGAATGACAAGTGTTTTTACAAAAACTTATAACCTCAAAACTGGAGAAGAAATTACCCTGGATGATTTGTTTCAAAATAAACAAAACTTACTTTTGACCATTGGCCCTATAGTTCGTCATAATCTTAAAGTGAAGTTAGGTAAAATGGCGGATGATAAATGGATTAATAAGGGTACCAGCGAAACAAATCTTGAAAATTATAAAAATTGGGTATTAGAAAAAGGAGGACTGAGAATTATTTTTTCTTATTATCAAGTTGGCCCACGTCCTGCTGGAATGCCAGAAGTTTTAGTGCCCTGGGAAAAAATTAATAGTATTCTAAAACCCTCATTCTTAATTTTGAAACAAAAGAATACTTAATATACACCATCTTTTATCATAGATTGAGGCTGTGTCCTGGAGGAAAAAGGAGTGATACTCTTATTATTATTATTCTATCCACGCGCTTAATTTAATACTTTCCTGATAAATATTTAGTGAAGGCCGTTCTATATTATTAACTACGAGGAGCAGAACAGAGTAGCCGCAACCTTCAGATTGTGTAAAGAAAGAAAAGCTGTTATGTCCATTCGCAGGCTAAAGCCTGCGCCTACCAATTTTACAGGGGGATTTTATCTCTCGCAATAATACGGGGTTTGCTGAATGAATATTTATCTTTTCTGAATTTGGGTTAATCATACAATTAGCGAGGAATTTTACCTATTACATTATCTACAAACCAATTCATCTGCCAGAGTTCATCATGGCTTGCTCTATATCCAGCCTTTATTCTTACTTTACCCGCCTGATCTTTAATGGGCCCGGTAAAGGGGTCAAAGATTACCGTTTCCTCACTCATCTGTTTGAGCCTCCTCATAATCAGATCATAGATGCTTATCTCACCTAATAAGGGGTCTATTATTTTTTTCTCCTTAAAGATAGATTCAAACTTAGTATTAATTGGAACTCCAAATTTACTTCCTAACTCTACTGCTTTTTCTTTGAGCATCCACCAATAGTCTACATCCGCTAAGTTCCCAGAAGAGTAAACACCAGCGTAAATCTTAGCTAGAATGTCTTCGTAGAGAATCTCCCAGTGCACGAGCTGTCCACTTACACATGAATCTGGTCCAAATTTCTGCATAGGACTGTAGTTACCAAAGGTATAAACTGTATCTCCTTTTTCTGTATATTCTTGCCCGACCTTGACAACGGTTGGACTATCTTCTGTAAAGGCCAGAACATCACATCCTTCTTTAATGAGAGATTCAGCTGCTGTCCGGGCTTTAGCTGGATTATACCAGTCAAAGAGCCAACGGATATCCACAGCCGCCCGAGGATTTGTTTCCTTGACTCCAATGGAAAAAGCATTGATATGCCTCACCACCTCAGGTGTTGGATAGGTAGCAACATAACCTATCTTATTTGTCTTGTTAAGCGCACCAGCCATAAGTCCATTAAGATAGTAAAGTTGATAGGATTCAGCGAAGTAGGTACCCACATTTGGCGCTCGCTTATATCCAGAACAATTAAAGAGCATCTTATCAGGATATCTCTTTCCCATCTCTATGGTAGCATCCATAAATTCGAAGGAGGTGGTGAAGACTATATCACATTTTTCATCAGTAATGAAATGTTCAATACAATGCCTAATGTCGGCTTCGGATACATCCTCGGCGTAGACAGTCTCCAGCCAAGGGAACTTTTCATCAACATAGCACCTTCCTATATTATGCATATAACTCCAGCCATAGCTTTTGGGCCCCACATAGATAAAAGCAGCTTTTATTTTACTTCCCTTTGTTTGAGAAGCAGAGTAACCAGCGACACTACTTGTTATCAGGATAGCTACCGCTAAACCCACTAAAAATAAGTATTTTTTAGACATCTCTTACCTCCAATAATTTTTCTTTTCTTTCCCAGGAGATTTCCAACTTCAAGTCTTTTATTTGTTTACAAAATTTATTCTTTTCTCGATTTGCGGTGAAATCTTTATGTGATGCTGAATATAATTAGATAAAATATCTGTGGTAAACATCGTCGTGTGCTCTTTCGAAATATCCTCCTTTAAGAAAATATAATG
>JAGGVN010000059.1 GCA_021158005.1 Candidatus Aerophobota bacterium
CATCCAACATACAGCGTATCTTGTTCTTTACCTGGGTTAGCCTATCGCAAAGGAATCTTCGGTAGCGAACAAGTCTTAGCAGTCTTTGAACCTCAACTGGTGCAAGAGAAGTTGGTTTCACTTTTCCGTACCTTAGGATATTGGCAATTACAAAGGCATCTTTTGGATCTGTCTTAACAGGTTGAATATAGAAGTCCCGGAAGCGATTCACCTTTAGAGGATTAAATACTTTAACCTGGTATCCCTTATTCCTCAGAAACTCGTAGAGGGGAAACCAGTAATGGCCTGTTGCCTCCATTCCCAGAAGAGTTTGTCTATCTTCCGGGATGGCATGCTTTTGGATGATTTTCTCAAGTTCACTGAAACCTTGGTAGGTATTGGTGAACTTGAGCTCGTCCAGCTGGTTTCCCCTATCATCCAGAAGACAGGCAACATGGTGAAATTTAGCAATATCGATACCTACGTGAAGGTTCATTTTATATCCTCCTAATTTTTGATCCTTAAAGGCAGAAGCCCATAGCCTTGTATTAGCAATCGATCTTGCAAACTACTATCAATGGTGCTTTGCCCTACAGGACCGACAAGGCAAGGTGGCAGTCTTTCGGGAAAGGTAACCTGGAAAAGGCTCCTTTAGGAGGTGCAAGCCATCCTTGCCTCGATAAGTTGTCAAAGAACGCTGATAACTTGGTAGATTGCTCCCAGTTTTCAGATTACCAGAAATGGGTCAAAAATCAAACAAAGGGGGTGATAGAGCTTATTAAGAAGCATGTACCTACGGTTAACAAAATTATACAAGGAGGTGATGGTAATTATCAAACTGAGATAAGCTGTTAATAAATTTCATATACCAGGAGGTAAAAATGATCAAGATAAAAAAGAAGACGTTATTAAGAATAGGATGGCTAACCTTATTTACACTAATAGTTTTTATGTTAATGTCAGGAGCCGGATTCTGTGTAAGAAAATCTGTAAAAATTACTATGTGGTATTCGGTAGGTGGAAATCCCAGGAGAGCGACAGAAGCATTAGTTAAGTGGTTTAATAAAGTGTATCCGGAAGTAAAAATGAAAGCAGTGTACAGTGGAAATTATGAAGATACGACACAGAAACTATTAGCCGCTGTTGTAGCTGGTAATACTCCTACTATTGCTCACATGGCGCATTGTTATGCTCCACAACTGGTAAAGAAGGGATACATTCAGGCCTTGGATGATTTTATAGCCAAAGATCCTGAGGTAAGCGAAGACGATTTTGTGGCATCACTCTATAAAACCAATGTTTATCAAGGTAAAGTTTATGGAGTTCCATACAACTGTAGTAATCCAGTTATGTATTACAATAGGGACTTATTTCGTAAAGCAGGGCTGAATCCTGACAATCCTCCAAAAACTTGGGATGAGGTATATAACGTAGCAAAAAAGATAAGCAAACTTGGTGAGGGGATATATGGATACGATATAGAAAGGGGTAGCGGATGGATTAGCCAGGGATACGTCTGGCAGTTTGGAGGAGAATGGATTAAGCCAGATAACAGTAGAGTTCTCTGGGATTCCAAAGAGTCTATTGCTGCCTTATCTTTTATGAAAAAAATGGTGGATGATGGAATTGCTGTCTACAAAGGAGGGGTTAAACTTAATATTGGTGGAAAAGTCGGAATGGTTATTGGCTCTACTGCTTCTCTAACCTATCTAGAAGAACGCTGTCCTTATGATCTGGGTGTAGCTGTTCAACCTTACAAGGTTAGAAAGATGGTTCCTTTGGGAGGAGGTAGCCTCTATATGTTTAAGAATATTTCTGAAGCGGAGAAACAAGCAGCCTGGAAGTTTATGAAGTATGTTACCAATCCCATTAATCAAATGTTTTGGGCAGTTTCAACTGGATATATGGCCAGCAATAAGAAAGCCGTAAACTCAGCATTGATGGAAAAGCGGTTTATAGATGATCCTCGTACTCAAGTAACTTATCTTCAGTTACCTTATTCTCGTCCAGAAGACGATACCTGGCTTGCTCCTTTCCTAGAAGTAAGAGATATATTTAATGATGCGTGGGATAGATGTATACTAAATAATTTAGATCCAGAGAAAGTGTTGAAAGAAGCTACAGAGAAAGCAAATAAGATTTTACAGGAATATAAATAAATAATGAAGCCAGCGCATTTATTGACTTGACTTTGACAATAAATGCGCTGGCTGAGTATGGCTGAGCGAGGCAAGAAATAGTGAAGATAAAAACCCAAGACAAATTAAAAAGGATTCTTTTTTTAGGATTTTCTCTCTCTCCAGCAGCAATAATTTTGATAATATTTAGCTATGTAGCAATGGGGTACTGTTTATGGATTAGCTTTCATCGGTGGAATATGTTAGAACCTATGCGATGGATAGGATTAGATAATTACATAACTGCTCTTCACTCCTGGCAGTTTTGGAACTCGGTTAAGATCACTTTTATCTATGCTGCAGTTGCTGTACCTGCATGTGTTATATTAGGTTTACTTGTGGCTCTAATTCTTA
>JAGGVN010000021.1 GCA_021158005.1 Candidatus Aerophobota bacterium
ATCACTACCGCTTATATGGATTCTATTCCTCTTATTGCTTTTACCGGCCAGGTTCCCACTCATATGATTGGAAATGATGCTTTTCAAGAAGCTAATATAACAGGAATAACTTATTCTGTAACCAAACATAACTATTTAGTAAAGAATACTGATGAGCTCCCCCGGATTTTAAAGGAAGCTTTCTATATTGCTAATACGGGAAGAAAAGGTCCTGTATTAATAGATTTACCCAAGGATGTTCTTACCGGTAAGACAGAAGTTCCTTATCCGGAGAAGATTAAAATTAGAAGTTATAATCCTAATTATAAGGGGAATTTTCGCCAGATTGAGAGAGCGGCCAGACTCATAAATGAGTCTGAGAGACCGGTAATTTATGCCGGGGGAGGGGTTATTAGCTCAGGGGCTTCAAAGAAATTATTTCAATTAGCTCATAAGACTCATATTCCGGTAACTACTACTCTTATGGGGTTGGGAGTTTTTCCTGAAAACGACCCTCTTTCTCTGAAAATGTTGGGGATGCACGGAACATGCTATGCTAATTATGCTATAAGTGAGTCAGATTTAATCATTGCTATTGGAGCTCGATTTGATGACCGCATAACCGGTAAGGTTTCTGAATTTGCTCCTGAAGCTAAAATAATTCATATAGATATTGATCCTACCACTATTGGAAAAAGTGTAAGAGTAGATGTCCCCATCGTAGGAGATGCGAGAGATATTCTTTCTAAATTAATCCCTATGGTTGATGGTAACAAAAAGAGACCGGGTTGGAGCAAAAGAATTGAGGAATGGAAAGAAAAGTATCCTTTAAAATACGAAAAAAAAGGGGGTTTAAAACCGCAATTTGTCGTGGAAAAGATATATGAAGTAAGTAAAGGGGAGGCTATTATTGTTACTGAAGTAGGACAGAATCAAATGTGGGCTGCTCAGTTTTATACCTATACTGAGCCCCGAACTTTTATTTCCTCTGGAGGATTGGGAACAATGGGATATGGTTTCCCGGCTTCCATTGGAGCGCAAATTGGACGACCTGATAAAATAGTGTTTGATATTGCCGGGGATGGAAGTTTCCAGATGAACATTCAGGAATTAGCTACCGCGGTGAATTATAAAGTCCCCGTGAAAGTAGCTATTCTTAATAATGGTTATTTAGGAATGGTTAGACAATGGCAGGATCTTTTCTATCAAAAGCGATATTCTCAGGTAGACCTGAAAAAAAACCCTGATTTCGTTAAGGTGGCAGAGGCCTACGGAGCTAAGGGGATACTTATAACTAAGCCTGAGGATGTAGAGCCTGCTTTAAAAGAGGCTATTGATACTCCCGGTCCTGTAGTTATGGATTTTAGGATTGTTCGGGAAGAGAATGTCTATCCTATGGTTCCTGCGGGGGCGGCTCTTACTCAAATGATAGAAGGCCTTGCCTGAGTTTAATCCTGTATGAAGGTTTATACAGGATAAGGGTTGAAGATAAGCCTCTATTTAACAGGTAAGATGAAGGGCGGCAATAGTTCGTTTCCACTGATGGAATTTATTATAGGATTGGCAGGCTGAAGAAGTAGGTTCAATAATAAGTTCAATTTTTTTTGATTTTATCCAGCGGACAGTCTCTTCCGGAACTTTCATTAATCCAGAGTCACCAGTGCCTATAATAAGAAGTGCCGGCTCTTCTTTTATCACTTCCTCCAAATCTTGAGGTAAAACTAAGTGCCCTTCCTTTCTCCACCAATGGTCATCCACTCTTGTAGGATAAATGATTACATCCGAATAATATTCTTTTCCTTCTACTATAATTAATCCAAATTTATAATCATTAATAACCATCTTTTTATCTTGAAATTAATTGAGGGGAAAATGCTCCCATTCTCCCCTCAATTCTTTAAATTTCTCTTCCTTTATTTTTCTACAGCCTCTCTCAAAGCTCTTCCTGGTTTGAACTTGGGAACATTTTTAGCCGGAATGCTTATCTTGTCCCGCGTCCGAGGATTTACTCCTTGACGAGCCTTTCTTCTCTGCACTTGAAAAGTTCCGAATCCTACCAGAGTGACTTTTTCATTTCTACTTAAGGCATCATTAATTACCGAGGTTATGGCATCTACTGTATTGTTCACATCCTTCTTGGTTAAACCCACCCTGGCAGCTACCTCTGCCACTAATTCAGCTTTATTCATTTTCCCTCACCTCCTTTACGGCTTCAATTTAATTAGTTTAAGTCATTCTCTCTTAACCCTGCTCTCTTTAATCTCCTTATCGAAAAGTATGAGAAGTAAATTTTTAGATTTTCTAAAATTGCTTTTAGTAAAGGTTTGGGAAAATCTCTTCTTGTAACTCTGAATATATCACATTTTAGAAATAAGTCAAGAATATACCTCATTTTCAGAAATTTCTTTCTCTTATCCGCTACTATAGCATTTCTCTGAAGAAGAAATGTAATTATCGTTAGATAAATAATTTTTGCGCTACTTCTGTCTCTAATTTTTCTCTAAGAGAAAGAAAAAATGTGGAAAGAGTACAATTTATTTGTATTTCTTTTTTTCTGAGAATAAACCCTCTTTCTTTTTCACTTAAGCGGGGGATAATTTTAAGCTTACTTTTTAGATTCTTTTCCCCGGAAAGTTCCTCTTTCAACCATTCTCCATCTTTAAGATTGGTGATAATCTCCTCTGTGGAGGAATCCACGTAATACAGGAGGGCTCTTTTAAATAATTGGAGATATTTTTTTCGAGGAAGATGGAGAATTTTTTCTTGAGCCTGATTGAAAGCTTCGTCTAAAAATCTCCGTCTCAACTTTAAATTTAGCATTTTTTCTTTTCTTTGGGCAGTGATTATTCTCTCTCGTTCTTCTCTTTGTAATTCTTCTTCTGTTTTTTTTAAAATTTCATTTTTTAGCTTTAAAGCCTCATTCTTCTTTTCGCTAAGAATTTCTTTTTCTTTATTTTGGGTTTCCTTTCTTATATTTTCTACTTCCTGGAGGACCTTTTTTTCAATTCCTTTTAAAATGTTTTCCAGAGTCATTTATCTACTCCTGAGTAATTTCTCTCATTAATTTCTGGAGGTTCTCCAAACATATCCTACTGGCCTTTTCTGCTAATCGAGAAAATTTCTCCCCCCCAGGGAGGTTTATTTCTTCCTCAGAAAGTTCCTCCTCCGGTCTCCAGTGAGTCTCCAGGGAGACATAACCCTCGTAATTATCATTTTTAAGAGCCTTTAATTGTCCCCGGAAGTCTATGGCTCCTTTTCCCACCGGGACGCATTTAGGTTCGCCGGTCGTAGAATCCCGTCGAGCGTCCTTAAGATGCATATGCACCATCCACCTCTTTATTGCTTCGTATCCATCAGGATAAGGAACTTCTCCTTCAGGGTCAAAAATAGAGTTAGCCGGATCCCAAACTGCTTTAATATAAGGAGAGTCTATTTTACTTAAAAACCGGGAGAGATTTTTGCCGTTGCCAATAAAAGTAGCCGCTTCATTTTCAATCCCTAAGGTTATTCCTTCCTTTTCTAATATTTTTATCGGTTCTTCAAACTTTGAAATAATTTTTTCTAAATTTTCTTCAAAATTTCCTTTACGCCAGAAGGTAAATCCTCTAATGAGAGGACAATCAAGTTGCTGGGCTAAAGAAATACAGTCTCTAAGAATTTTTAGATGAACCTTATACTCCTCTTCGGAATTTATATTACACTTAAAAAAAGGAGAGGCAATACTACAGATAGTAAGCCCACTCCCCTTGACTATCTCTTTTATTCTTTTTATATCCCCAGAAGTTAAATCTTGAGGTCCTTTTTTATTCCAGAGACTGCGGATCTCTAACCCTTTTAGTTCAAACTCCCGCGCTATCTCTATTACTCTCTGGAGGTCTTGAGAAACCTCATCAGTAAATACCGCTAATTTAAACATATCTTTCTCCTTTTCAAGTTTATTTTATTTCTCTCAGAAATACTTAAGAGTTTTAGGTATTTTCCTCGAGCTCTTTTTTCTCATTAAACTTTTATTCCGTATAAAAGGAAGATAGTGGTGAGCAATCCCAATACCGCGTAAAATTCTACAAAAACCGCTAAGACCATAGCTTTTGCAGACTCAGTGGGCCTTTTTACTGTAAGACCAATTCCAG
>JAGGVN010000164.1 GCA_021158005.1 Candidatus Aerophobota bacterium
CTCATGCTCGGAAAGAATAAGTTCCACAATTAATCTACGCATATTATTTATCTGTTCATCTTCAGTAATCACTTCCATTCCTTCCATAACTTCCGTGGTGCAAGAAGTTACCAAACCCGGTCTATTTTTAATCTTAACCAAACAAACTCGACAAGCTCCACTAATACTTAAACCTTTTTGATAACAAAGGTGGGGAATATCAATATCATTCTCTAATGCTGCTTCTAAAACTGTAGAACCTTTCCTGGCTTTAATTAGTTTTCCGTTGATCTTTAAACTTACCCTCTCTATCATCTTTCCCTCTATTTATTTCAACCATTTAACGAGCTCATCAACGGTTAGGCGCATATTTTCCAAATAATTCTCGGCAAGGGGATCTATGAATACAACCTCACCCCCAATCTCCTTAGCGATCATCTTTCCTGCTTCAGGATTAAATTCTGGTTCTGCAAATATTACTTTAATATTATTTTTTTTCGCTATCTCTATTATTCTTATCATATCTCGGGGGCTGAGCTCTTTTCCTTGATACTGAATGGCTATTTGCTCTAAACCGTAATCTTTAGCAAAATAGCCCCATGCAGGGTGGAGCACAATAAACTTCCTATCTTTTAGCACCTTTAACTTTTCTCTAATCTTTTTATCAAGCAAGTCCAATTCTTGAATATATTTATCCATATTTCTTCTATAATATTCTTTATTGGCGGGATCTGTTTTAGATAGAGCTTCAAAGATTTTTTTTACTCCCTTTTTAGCATTTTTTAAGGAAAGCCATAGATGTGGATCTGCCGGGGAAGAGTATCTCCCCTCTTTCTCAGAAGATAACTCAATCAGTTCTACTCCTTGGGAGATATCAACAATTAATATATCTTTATTAATTTCTACTATCTTATCTGCCCAAAACTCAAGACCGGCTCCATTCTTAACAAAAATTTTTGCCTTCTCTACCTCTACCAGTTGACTCGGCTTAGGTTCATAAGTATGAGGAGAAGTTCCCGGAGGAATTAAAATGGTAACATCTACCCTATCTTTACCTACACCTTCAACCCATTCTGAAAACGGAGCTATACTCACAATCACCTTTAGCTTTTCCGAATTATCTTTTTCTTTTGTATTTCTCCAGGAAAGAACAAATCCTCCTATCCCTTTCGGATTTTTTTCTAATCGGGGAAAAACCTCCCGGGCAACAAACTTCGCCAGGTCAAGATTACCACACTTAATATCTACTCTTGTTTGCTCCCTATTTATCTCTTCAAAGAAAACACCCACTTCTGTAGTATCAATACACTTCTCAAAAACTTTATCAAAATTCATAGCGACAATATAGTGACCTCGCTTACTCTTCTGAAAGATATAAACTCCCATCTCTTTTAACACTTGTAAAGTTTTTTCATAACAAGAACTATAATCATAATTAAATACCTTACTCTCCCTGCCTATTTGTTCCTCTTTCAAGGATTTAATAGACACTCCCAGGATTTGTTTAGTTAATTCTACAGGATCGGTGTGTCCAAAGATAAGAAATATAATTATCAAGGAGATAATAATTTTACTCATTTAAAATTACCCCAAAAAGCTTTTGTCCTATTTTATCAAAAAGTTGAAGAGTTGACAAATAAAAATTTTTATTTATAACGAGAATAAATTATAATAAGGAGGCTCATTTGACTACTCCCGAGATTAAACTCAAAAATTACCTTAAATCCAGGGGATTAAGATTTACTCCCGAAAGAAAAATTATTCTTGAAAAAATTTTTTCTCTTCATGAACATTTTGATGTAGAAAAACTTTACGAAAAATTGAATAAACAGATTTCCCGAGCTACTATATATAGAACTCTCTCCTTATTAGTAAAGAGCGGACTGGTTAAAGAATTATTTCGCTGTCAGGAGAAGACAAGTTTTGAACACGTTTTCGGTCACAAACACCACGACCATATGCTTTGCCTGAATTGTAACAGAATTATTGAGTTCAGAGAAGAAAAAATAGAGAAATTACAAAAAGAGATATGCAAAAAATATAATTTTACCCCCATAGAACATAGATTAACTATTAAAGGATATTGCAAGAAGTGTTCCCAAATTCTTAAAAAGAAGAAGTAAGGAATGTTTTTAAAGAATAATTGCAATTGCATCTCAATAATAAATAGTTTTACAGGATTATTATTTAAGGTATAGGAATTTCAATAACTTCTTTGAATAAGTTAGTAAGTATGGTTCCAGAAAAAGGGGAGAGCTTTTTGCGTTGAGGGGGACAATGCTTTGCATTTTCCCCCTCAAATATCTTGATTATAGGTAAAAATTGCTAAAAATGAGTGTAATAGTATTGAGATCCATCAAACTATCATCTAAAAGGAGAATTTTATGGATTTAACCCAACTGAGAGCGGGTGAGAAAGCAAGGTTTATAGGAGTACGAGGAGGTTGGGGAATAAGAAGTAAATTAGAGGCAATGGGTATTAGACCGGGAAAAATAATTACAAAGATAAGCACTCAAATTATGCGGGGTCCAATCATCATTCAAGTAGGTAATACCCAATTAGCTATTAGTTACGGAATAAGCAAAAGAATAATAGTAGAAAAGATTTAAAGCGAGGAGAAAAAATAATGAGAAAGGTCTTATTAATGGGTAATCCTAATGTAGGGAAAAGTGCTATCTTTAGTAGACTAACTGGAGTAAATGTAATTGTTTCTAATTATCCAGGAACTACGGTAGCATTTACTCGAGGCTATATGAGATTAGGAGAAGAAAAAGTAGAAGTTATCGATGTTCCTGGAACTTATACTCTTAAGCCAACTTCAAAAGCAGAGGAAGTAGCTACCAAGATGCTAAAAGAGGGTGATTTAATAATAAATGTTGTTGACTCTACCAATCTTGAAAGAAATTTAAATCTTACTTTCCAATTAATTAAACAAAATATTCCTATGGTGATAGCTCTCAATTTCTGGGATGACCGTGAACATAAAGGGATTAGTATAGATGTAAAAAAATTGGAGAAAATTTTTGGTTTTCCGGTCGTCCCCACAGTGGGTGTAACCGGCGAGGGAATAAAAAATTTAGTAGAAAGGTTACCTGAGGCAAAAGCAGGAACATATGACTATGAAGAGAAAGAAAAGTGGCATGAGATAGGAAAAGTAATAGACCAGGTCCAGGTTTTAAGACATCGCCACCATACTTTCTTAGAATCTTTTGCGGATGCCTGTATAAAACCAAGCACAGGAATTCTTATTGCTATCGCCGTCCTTTATTTTAGCTTCACGGCTATTCGCTTTATTGGAGAGGGACTTATTGGTTATATAATGGAACCACTCTTTGAAAATTTATGGAAACCACTAATAATGCGTCTTTCAGCTTTCTTAGGTTCAAAAGGGTTTCTTCATAATATCCTTATTGGCCAGCTTGTTGAAGGAGAAGTAGATTTTATGCAATCTTTTGGTCTTCTAAGCACAGGACTTTTTGTTCCTCTCGGAGCAGTGCTTCCTTATATATTCTCCTTTTATTTAATTTTGGGTCTTCTTGAAGATATTGGGTATCTTCCCCGCCTGGCTATTCTTATAGATAGATTAATGCATATCGTAGGTTTACACGGAGCCGGTTTTATTCCCATGCTTCTCGGTTTAGGTTGTAATGTCCCCGGAGCGCTTGCTTGCCGAGTATTAGAAACAAAAAAAGAAAGGTTTATTGCCGCAACTCTTATGGCTATTGCCATACCTTGCATGGCTCAGATAGCTATGATTGCTGGTTTAGTGGGTAAGTATGGAGCAAAAGGGCTATTCCCGGTCTTTGGGACTCTATTTATCGTTTGGATCATTGCAGGAATATTAATGAAAAAATATGTGAAGGGCGAAAGTCCAGCAATATTTGTAGAAATACCTCCCTATCATCTTCCTTACTATGGAGCGGTGATAAAAAAGCTCTGGATGCGTATTATTCACTTTCTCAAGGAAGCTTTCCCTTTTGTTCTTTTGGGTGTTTTTATAGTAAATATTCTTTATTCTCTAAAAATTATCGATTTCCTTGGAGAAATAAGTGCTCCTCTTATTACCAGATTATTTGGTCTTCCTCCAGAAGCAGTAGGAGCTCTCATTATTGGGTTTTTGCGCAAAGATGTAGCGGTAGGAATGTTATCCCCTCTGGGTTTATCATTAAAGCAACTAGTTATTGCCAGCGTTATTCTTTGCATATATTTTCCTTGTGTAGCTACTTTCACTGTCCTTGTAAAGGAATTGGGAATAAAAGATATGTTTAAATCAACCGCAATTATGATTTCCTTTGCTATTCTTGCGGGAGGAGTACTCAATCTAATTCTCTAAATTCCCCTATGGGAAATACTTAAAGTCACTTATTTTCTTTCTTATTTACTTTTCACTAAAATTATCAATTAATTAAAACAAATCATCCTCTATTTTTTTATGCCGGGTCTAAATTTGACATTAATTTACAGAAATTCTATAATGTGACCTAACTAGGTAAGTATTTCTAAGAATGGAAGGAAATAATATGTTTGTCTTTATGAGAGGGAGCCAAAACAATCTTAAGAAGAAAAATTAAAGGAGTTCTAAAGTATGGTTAAAATAGGAGTAATAGGTGCCGGTTTTATGGGTTCCATGCATAGCCAATGTTATTCTCTTATACCGGAAGTAAAACTTATTGGTATTGCAGACATAAGGAAAGAAAAAGCTAAAGAGCTTTCGGAAAAATTTAATTGTTTAGCTTATGATGATGGCGAGAAACTCCTAAAAAACCCAGAGGTAGATGCAGTAGATATCTGCTTACCTACATTTATGCATAAAGAATGGGTAATTAAGGCGGCAAATGCCGATAAAGATATTCTCTGCGAGAAACCAATTGCTCTTAATTTATCCGAAGCAGATGAAATGGTTAAAACTACTCAAAAAGCAAAAGTAATATTTATGGTAGCACAGGTAATTAGATTCTGGCCAGAATATATCAAATTAAAAGAAATATTGGACAAAGGAGAATTAGGGAAGCTTTCTTCTCTTACTCTTTTTCGTCTGAGTCCTACTCCTACCTGGGGATGGAAAAACTGGTTAACTGATCCTGAAAAAAGCGGGAGTGCTCTCATTGATCTTCATATTCATGATACTGACTATATCCTTTATCTTTTAGGAAAGCCAACTTCTATCTTCTCTTCGGGAACAAAAGTTAAGGGAGGTTATACTCACATCTTCACTACCTTTAAATATCCTGAAGGTGTAACTATTTTTACAGAAGGAGGATGGGATTTTATTAATAATTTCCCTTTTACTATGGCTTTTACTGCTCTCTTTGAAAAAGGAATAGTAGAATTTAATACCCGGTATGAGAAACCTTTTGTTATTTACAAAGAAGGAAAAATAGATTACCCAACATTAGGTGAGGATATCCCCCGAGTAACTGATAGTAGCGGCAATATCTCCGAGCTCGGTGGGTATTATAATGAAATTAAATATTTTGTAGAATGCGTTCGTAAAAAGAAGAAACCGGAGATCGTTACCCCTGAAGATGCTCGTGACTCCTTAGATTTAGTACTCAAAGAGATGCAATCAGCAGATAAAGGAGAAAAAATATGCGTATCTTAGCGATTGGTGCTCATCCTGATGATATTGAACTTTTATGTGCAGGTACGCTGGCAAAATTTAAGAAAAGAGGGGACAAAATTTTCATGGCTTACCTGTGTAATGGTAATAAGGGACATTTTGAAATATCTGCTCCCGTTCTTGCTCAAATGCGCAAAGAAGAAGCTAAAAATTCGGCTAAGCTTCTTGAGGCAGAGTCCTTAGGACCGGTGGCTCCTGACTTAGAACTTTATCGGGATAAGCCCACTATGGATAAAGTTATTGATATCATTAGAAAGGTGGCTCCTGACCTTATCATTACTCACTCTCCTTTTGATTATATGTGCGATCATACAGTGACCAGTCAAATTGTGTGTGATGCTTCCTTTATGGCTACACTCCCTAATTACAAAACAGATTACCCCGCTCACACCAGAATAACCCCTATTTATTTTATGGATACAATGACAGGTATTAATTTCCAACCTACAGAATATGTAGATATAACTGAATTTATTGAAATAAAGACAAAAATGCTCCTCTGCCATATCTCTCAAGCTAAATGGCTTAAAGAACACGATGGGATTGACTATGTAGAGTTTATGAAAAAGATAGCCAGTTATCGAGGACTCCAATGTGGGGTTCCTTTTGCTGAAGGCTTCCAGGCTTACCCTGTCTGGGGAAGAATCAAACCCGAGAGACTCTTGCCTTAAATAAATTCACAAATGCAGTAAGGGTAAAAAATTGAAGGATGTTTTAAACGAAGAATTAGCTTTTCGAATGGTGGCTAAATTTCATGAGACAAAAATCATCTCCCTCACTTCGGATTTAGCGCTTTTTGCCGCAGATATCAGTTTAAAATATAAACTTCCTATAGCCAATCCCTTTATATACGCTACTGCTCTTTCTGAAAAATGTCCTGTAGTTACCTCTGATCCCCATTTTGAAGGTCTAAAACATGTGATTTACATACCCAAGAAAAACGATAATAAAGAATAATAGAGAAGCCACTAAATATTTCCAGAAATGTCTTTCTTAAAGGAGGAGAAAAAATTGGCCCAAAAAGAATATAAAATAGCCGTAATTCCTGGCGACGGTATCGGTCCGGAAGTAACCCGAGAAGGGCTTAAAGTTTTAAAAGCAGTAGCCAGCAAAACAGGATTTAAATACCAAACTATCAAATATGACTTTGGAGGAGAAAGATACCTTAGAACTGGCGAGACTTTACCCGATTCTGCTCTTGAGGAATTCAAAAAGATGGATGCTATTTATCTGGGAGCGGTAGGAGACCCTCGGGTTGAACCGGGAATATTAGAAAAAGGGATTCTTCTGAAATTACGATTTGCTCTGGACCAATATATAAATCTGCGCCCGGTGAAACTATATCCAGGCGTCTGGACACCTCTTAAAGATAAAACCCCCGAGGATATAGACTTTGTAGTAATTAGAGAAAATACAGAAGGACTTTACCTGGGTGCAGGAGGATTCTTAAAAAAGGAGACACCTGAGGAGGTTGCTATCCAGGAAATGATAAATACTCGAAAGGGAGTAGAAAGATGTATAAAATATGCCTTTGAATACACCCGTAAGAGAAATAAAAAGAAAAAACTCACTCTCTGTGATAAAGCTAATGTTCTCACCTTTGCTCATAATTTATGGCGAAGGGTTTTCAAAGAAGTAGGAGAAGAGTATCCAGATATAGAAAAGGATTATGCCTTTGTAGATGCCACCTGTATGTGGATGGTAAAAAATCCGGAGTGGTTTGATGTAATCGTTACCTGCAATATGTTTGGTGATATAATTACTGATTTAGGAGCGATAATTCAAGGGGGAATGGGTATAGCCGCGGGAGCTAATATCAACCCTGAAGGCGTTTCTATGTTTGAACCTATACACGGTTCTGCGCCTAAATATGCCGGTAAAAATGTAATTAATCCTCTCGCCGGTATCTCAGCTATAGGGATGATGCTTGAGGAAATAGGTGAAGAAAAAGGAGCAAAATTGGTAGAAAAAGCTATAATTAATACTCTCTCTTCCGGCAAAATTAAAGATTTATCTCCACGAAGTGGACTGCACACTAATGAAATTGGTGATATGGTGGTAA
>JAGGVN010000094.1 GCA_021158005.1 Candidatus Aerophobota bacterium
AACTAAAAGGGGACAGGTGACCATTCCGAAGAGAATAAGGGAATACTTAGGGATAAAATCCAGGGATGGAGTCAAATTTGAGATTGAAAAGGGACGGTTAAGATAAAGCCCGCTAAGGCTTTGGATTTAAACTTCGGAAAGGTAAGACCAAAGAGAAGGCCTGAGGACTTTAAGAAAATGAGGAAATTCTTTGAGAAAAGGGTAGGAGAACAATAGGTAGGTAAGGAAGCTTTTATCCTCCATCCTCGAGCTAAGAGGCTTAAAACTTTTCGAGAAAGAAGTATACCACTCGGCGTTGGATATCTATGTGAAAAAGAATCTCTCCTTTACTGATGCTTTTAAAAAGGGAATTAAGGAAATTTATAGCTACGACGAAGACTTCGACAGGGTCGAGGGGATTAGAAGAATACTCCTTTGAAAAGTGGGGTAACCTCGATCCCCCGCCAACTATTTCATATTATCCGTTTTAAGGTTGGTAGCAATCAAACTTCTTTTTCCGCTTTCTCCTCGCAGGGGAAGAATTGGGTGAAGCAAACAATCTCTTCATTTTTATTCATCTTCTTTCATAGAATTACTAAATTATCTCGATGGATAATCTCATCATAATACTTATATCCCAGAAGGCTTTCAATAAGGCTACTCTTTTCACCTTTTATCTTTTTTAATTCTTTTGATGAATAATAAACAATACCCCGAGCAAATTCTTTTTTTTCTTCATCCAGGAGACTTACAGAATCCCCAATTTCAAAATGCCCCCTGATTTCCTTAATCCCGACGGGAAGAAGGCTCTTTCCTTTTTTTATAAGAGCTTCTTTAGCTCCTTTATCTACAATGATTTCTCCTTGAGGTCGATGCCCGTAAGCAATCCATCTTTTTCGGGAAGATAAATAAGTTGTTTGAGGTAAAAATAGAGTTCCTACTCTTTCCCCGTAAAAAATATCTAATAAGAAATTTTTTCTTTTTCCTCCGATAATTACCGGGATACCTGAGCGAGTAGCTATTTTAGCTGCTTCAATTTTAGTTTGCATTCCCCCCACTCTTCCTTTTATGGAAGAACTCTTGGCTATCTTTTCCACTTCTTTATCTATCTTTTTTACTTGTTTAATAAGCTCTGCCTCAGGGTTCTTTTTAGGGTCCGCGGTGTATAAACCTTCTATGTCCGAAAAAATTATTAAAAGTTCAGCATCTATTAACCCTGCTACTAATGCAGAGAGAGTATCATTATCTCCAAATTTAATCTCTTCTACCGCTACAGTATCATTTTCGTTAATAATAGGAATGACTTTTAGTTTAAGGAGGGTAAGGATGGTATTACGGGCATTTAAATAAGAAGAACGGGAGGAAAGATCTGCTCTTGTTAAAAGTACTTGACCTACGGAGAGGCCGTATTTTTGGAAGAATCGATAATAAAGATTCATCAGGTCAGTTTGTCCTATGGCAGCCAGGGCTTGTTTTGAGGGAATAGAACTCAATTTATTTCTTACTCCCAGTTTTCTTTTTCCCATTCCGATAGCTCCTGAACTTACTAGGACAATTTCTTTACCTTTTTTAAATAAGGTAGCTATATCCTTAGTAAGTTTTTCTATAAAAGAAATATTGAGAATATTTTCCTCAAGAAGAAGGCTACTCCCTATCTTTATAGTTACTCGATTTATGTGAGGGATTATACTCATTTAATTTGCTCAAGGATTATAGTATTTTCCCATTTTTTCTACAAGCTCTTTCATTGCCCTGCGAATGTCTGGTGCTCCCACTACTGCAGAAATAACAGCTACAGAATCTGCTCCCGCCATAGCGACAAGCTGAATATTCTGGAGATTTATTCCTCCTATGGCTATTACCGGTAACCTCACTATAGATTTTACTTTTTTTATTTCCTCTACTCCTACAGGCTCTCCAGCATTAATTTTTGTTTTTGTAGAAAAGATAGGACCTAAGGCTATATAATCAGCCCCTTCAGCTTCGGCAATTTTTGCTTTTTCTACATTATCTACCGAGATACCGATTATTTTCCCCTCTCCTAAAATTTTTCGTGCATAAGCAATAGGCATATCGTCTTCTCCAAGATGAACACCATCCGCATCAACAGATAGTGCAATATCAACCCTATCGTTTACTATAAAAATTACACCTGCCTTCAGGGTCATTTCTCTTAGCTTTTTCCCTATCTCAATGAGCTTTCGAGTAGTAGCGATTTTATCCCTGAGCTGGATTATTTTCGCTCCTCCAGCGATGCTCTCACGCACAACTTCTTCATGAGTCCTTCCTGAGGAGAGGTTAGGGTCTGTCAAAAGATAAATAGAGCCAAGGGGAAGTTGAGGTTTCATTGTAGCTCCTTTAACTTTTTAAGACAGATTTTGGCAGCGCGTTTTCCGGAGATTAGCATAGCACCAAAAGTTGGTCCCATTCTTGGTAATCCATAAAGAGTGACTACAGACATCCCGGTGACAATAAGCCCGGGGTGAGCTTCACCTGTGTATTTAATCAGTAAGTCTTCAGAACGTTCAATCCACATAGCCCCCGTTCCCTTCTTTTTAATCATTCCTCTTTCTTCAAGTTTTGAGACAACCTCTGCTCCATGGCCACTAGCATCCACCACTAACTTTGATTCTATAGCTATGGGATCGGCGTAAGATAATCCTTGGGGTAGATTAGAAATGGAAGCCCAATTGATAACAACCCCCGCTACTCTTCTATTTTCTCTAAGTATAATATCCTCAAAGCTGGTCATGCTAAGGAATTTTACTCCGGTATCACAGGTAGCCGCTATTAACTTGGAACACGCAGAAGGAGCATCAGCAATATAAAGCCCTGGTGAGAATTCTTTATAAGGAACACCAAGTTCATCAAAAATCTCGTTTGCTGGTCCCCTCACCGTTACCTTATTCATAAAATACCCTCCCATCCAGAATCCACCCCCGGGATAGTTATTTCTCTCTACAATGAGAACTTTTGTTCCGGCAGCAGCGAGTTCCTTTCCAGCCATTAAGCCACTGGGACCTGCACCCACAATTATTACATCACTTTCGGTATATTCATAAAGTTGTTTTAAAAACTCGTTTATTATCGCCTTGCTTACTTCTTTTTCGCCAACAGGTTGGAAGATAGGCATAATTTTACCTCCTTCTTCATTACTCTTTACTATCTAAGGATTTATTTTATTTAAGAGAAGATTTATTTAGTTAAATGTCAAGGAGAAGGTCCTGTCTTGCTAAGTAAATTAAAAGTAAGTTTAATTAGCTTTCTTAATCCTTCTTTCTTTAAGGCAGAAATAGCTATTAAAGGATATTTGCTCTTTAAAGCTTTTTGAAAAGATAAAAATCTCTCCTTTGCTCCGGGTAAATCTATTTTGTTAGCTACCACTATCTGAGGTTTTTCAGAGAGAGAAGAACTATAGAACCCCAGTTCTTCATTTACTTTTTGAAATCTAACGATTGGTTCCTCTGGATAAGGTGTGCCTATATCTACAAGATGAAGAAGAACTCTGCTTCTTTCAATATGGCGTAAGAATCTATCTCCCAATCCCTTCCCTTTAGAAGCGCCCTCAATTAGTCCGGGAATATCAGCGGCTACAAAAGTTCTTTCCTCATCAAATTTAACTATCCCCAAATAAGGCCTTAAAGTGGTAAAGGGATAAGGAGCAATCTCGGGGTGAGCAGAGGAAATTTGAGAAAGAAGGGTAGATTTTCCTGCATTAGGCTCTCCAATTATACCCGCATCAGCTATTAGTTTCATCTCCAATTTTAGCCATTTTTCTTCTCCTTTCTCTCCTGGCTCAGTTTTACGGGGAGCACGATTAAGAGAACTCTTAAAGTAACTATTTCCTCTTCCTCCTTTTCCTCCCTGAGCAGCAATAAATAGGTCGTTCTCTTTTTTTAGGTCAGCTAATAAATTACCGCTTTCGTCCCTTACTATCGTTCCTTGAGGGACTTTGATAATGAGGTCTTCTCCTTTCTCCCCTGTTTGATTTTTTCCTTTCCCTTGCGTTCCATTTTGGGCAAAGAAGTGCTTTCGATGGTAGAAAGAAGAAAGAGTGGATAAATTAGTATCCACCATAAGGATGATACTTCCTCCATCTCCCCCGTCTCCTCCATCTGGTCCTCCCCGAGCAATATTTTTTTCTCGACGAAAACTTAAACACCCATCCCCCCCGTCTCCTGCTTTTACATAAATTTTTACCTCATCCAGGAAAAAATCTTTATCTATTTTCATTTTTGTATCTTTCTTCTTCGCTATAAATACATCCACAATACTGTTGATGGTATAATCCCATTTTTTTAGATAACTCCATGCTCTTTTTATGCCATTCTTTACCTTGCTTTAAATAGGGTTTAACCTTATATTTTTTGCTTAGCTCCTCAATTATTTCTCTGAAGATTTTTTGATTCTGATGAGGAGAAAAGAGCAGAGTAGAGCCAAAATAATCAAATTTTCCTCGCCTGGCAAATATAGCTGTCTTTTCCAGACGCATCTGGTAACAAAAAAAACACCTTCTTTCTTCTCGGTAGACTACCTGACGGAGAAACTTTCTTAGTCCATACTCATTTTCATAAATGACTCTTATCTTCTCTTTTTCTGCCCATATCTTTACTGCTTCCAAACGTTTTCTGTATTCGACAAGAGGATGGATATTAGGATTATACCAAAAACCCATTACCTCTTCAAATTCTTCCCTTAATTTTGAGAAGGGATAGACCGCACAGGGAGCACAACATAAATGCATTAATATCTTCATATTCTCTTCTTTTATTTAAATTTCCTCCCAGAGAAAGAGTTGTTGGTCAGGTTCAGGCTCACTTTTCCCGGGAGCAGGATAGAATTTTCCGCTAAGAGTAATAAAATTTTGTGCTCGTTTTACCACTGCCCCTGTTTCTTTCAATTCATTTAAATTGGTAAATCTGTGGATTTTTCGAGTCTCTATAATCCTTTTAGCAGAAATTTTTCCTATCCCAGGAACTCTTATGAGTTCATCAAACTCAGCTTTATTTATTTCTACGGGGAATCTATGAGGATTTTTGAGAGCCCAGGCAAGCTTTGGGTCATATTTGAGTGAAAGATTGCCATCTTTTTCAAAGGGAATTTCCTCGGGAGAGAAATTATATCCTCTCAAAAGAAAATCTGCTTGATAGAGTCTATATTCTCGCATTAAAGGGCAGGGAGGAAGTTCTTCAAGAGGAGTTTGAAGAATGGGCATAAAAGCACTGTAATATATTCGCCAGAGTTTATAGTTTTCATAAAGTTTAAAAGAGAAATTTAATATTTCTTTATCTGTCTCTCCGGCAGCTCCCACTACCAATTGAGTAGTAATTCCTGCCCGTAAAGGTTTTTTTTCGTTGAAATAAGCAATCTTTTTTAATCCTTCAAGGAGTTGTGAGGAAAATTTCTTGGTGGGGGAGAGACGCTCTAAGTATTTTGGACCGGGTGCTTCTAAATTTATAGATAATCTGTCAGCAAGACGCCAGGCTCCCTCAATTAAAGATTCACTCGTTCCCGGGAGTATTTTATAGTGGATATAACCGCGGTAACTATACTTATACCGAAGAAGTTCTATAGTTTTAAGCATCTTTTCTTCAGACTTATCTGAAGATTGATAAATTGCTGAGGATAAGAAAAGACCATTTACCAGTCCTTTTTTGTAATAAAGAAGAAAGAGTTTAGCTAATTCTTGAGGAGAAAATTCGATTCTGGAAAAATTTCTATCCTTCCGATTAGCGCAGTAAAAACAATTCCCTTCACAAGCATTACTCTGGAGTACCTTAAAGAGATTTACGCAGCTTCCTTTTCTTCCTACGGCCGGGTAAATAAATCCAAAGCGCTGAAATTTCTTCTTCTTTTTAGTGAAAATAGAAGGAAACCCACAAACATCAAATTTAGATCCCTCTCCCAGAATTTTAAGTTTTTCCCAAGAATTTAATTGCTTGATCATCATTTAAAATATATCAGAAATTAGTAATTAATCAATAACCTCTGTCTGACTTTTTGATTGAATTACCTGAAAGGGTCAGTTATCTTCAAATAAATCTACATCTACAGAGTTAGTTGACAGAGTAAGCTCCATTTATTATAAAGAGATTGCTTTTTATCAAGAGGGAGTGTTAAATTAGAGGATTTATAAAAGATGGGAGATCTTTCCGAAAAGGAAATTAGCACCACCCAAGAGAAAGATAGGTAAAACTTTTTAGGAAATATTTTGAAATTTACCATATAGAGGATAAGTTTTGGGATTACCAGAATGGAACAGGAGGAAAAAATGATAGAGATTTACGGTAAGAGTTATTCCCGAGAAGATTTAAGAAAACAAATAGGAGATATCTCGCAAATTGCCGGGACAAAAATGTATGAATTGAGAGAAGGAAAGGAGAAGGGAGTAAGAATGGTAGATTTCTGGACAGGAAGTGGGTTTTATTTTAGTGTCTCTTTAGATAGAGGGATGGATATTCCGCGAGCTTTTTATTGTGGAAAGTCTTTGTGCTGGCACTCTCCTTTAGGGATTGTCCATCCTCATTTCTTCGAAGCAAAGGGGTATGGGTGGCTACGCAGCTTTTTTGGAGGATTACTCACTACCTGCGGGTTAACTTATTGCGGGCACCCCTGTAGAGATCAAGGAGAAGAATTGGGACTCCACGGGAGGATTTCCCATATTCCTGCAGAAAAGGTATCTATTGAAGAGAAATGGGAAGAGGATAATTATCTATTATCTATTGAGGGATTGGTGCGCGAGGCAGTTGTTTTTGGAGAAAATGTTACTTTGAGAAGAAAAATTACTACCTATTTGGGAGAATCCCGGCTCTGGATTTATGATGTAGTGGAAAATGAAGGATTCGAAGAGACTCCCCATATGATTCTTTATCATATAAATGGGGGATTCCCGGTAGTTCAGGAAGGGAGTAAGTTAATCTCCCCTACAGTAAAGATACAGCCACGAGATAAAGAAGCAGAAGAAGGGAAAGAACAGTATAATAAATTTACTGCCCCCGTTCCTGGTTTTAAGGAAAAAGTTTACTATCACGAAATGAAGGCGGATGAATCAGGATTTGTTCAGTGTAGTCTTGTTAATAAAGAGGGTTTTGGATTTTATGTAAAATATAAAAAGAGTCAGCTCCCTTATTTTATAGAATGGAAAATGATGGGAGAAGGAACTTATACGGTAGGATTAGAACCGGCTAATTGTCTTGTAGAAACAAGAGAAAAAATGAGAAGAAAAGGAACGCTTCCTTTTCTTCGGTCCCGGGAAAAAAGAGAATATCTACTGGAAATCGGGGTAATAAAATAAATCATTTCCCTGAGGCCAATTCATACTCTCCCATTCCTAAAAATCCCTATCAGAATTGTCTATCAGCTTTTTGGGAATGCTGATATATCCATTAAACCCCGCATCTATCACTGCATTGAGTGTTCTTTTTCTCTACCTAAGTTAAGATTAATTTTTATTACTGGTTCACCATTTTCATTGATAGATCCAATTATCATAACTATTTACCTCAATATACGGAACTTGTGAACGGCAAGGTATCCTACTCGGATAAAATGAACATTTTATGAGAACACTCAATTTTGTTTCACCTCTTGGTTTCTTATTTTAGCATCTCTTATTAGGTAAATATGTAATCAGGCACGCATGCTACTATTATTGCGAGGAGAAGCCGAAGCAATCTCAAAGAATAAAAATTAGATTAGCGTCTTTTGTAGGAAATAGGCTCCAGTTCTACTTCTAAGTCGATAGGCTCTTCCC
>JAGGVN010000106.1 GCA_021158005.1 Candidatus Aerophobota bacterium
AAATTCCTGCTCTGGCTATTTCTTCTACAGAGATCAGGAAAAGAGTAAAGGAAGGCAAGACAATTAAATATCTTGTGCCTGAAGTGGTGGAAAAGTATATATATAAAAATAATCTTTATCGATAAATGAGCACTCTCGGATAATTTTGGGCTAAATACCTCAAATTTAAATTATCAAGAAGATTCTCTTAAAGGAGCACAATATTATGCGGGAGGCTAAAAATGGTTATCCAACGAAAAAGAAATAGGCTGGTAAGGTATCTTTTTGTCTTCTTTGTCTTTTCGGTCATTTCCTTAGGAATGAGAGAGGGGGAAACTGCTCAGGTCAAGAGAAGTTTTTTGCTCTTCACCCAGTTCACGAAGATAGTAGTTCAAAGAGAAACAGAGCTAAAACTTGATGTAAAGGTAGTCAACACTGGGGAAAGAGCTGAAGATATTTATTTCTCGGTAATCCCGAGTGAGAATGCAAAAACCTGGGAAGCAGGTCTAAAGGGTCTCTATGGTGCAGTTGATGTTCAGGCTGTGCATTTATCATCGGAGTCACCTGATAACTCCGTAATTCTTTCATTTAGAACTACTCCCCCAAGGGAAGCTCCGGCTGGCAATTACACTTTTACCATTAAAGCGGTAACAAAAGATAAAAAGATCGGAAAATCCCTTTCTATTACCCTTGTTCTGATAGGAGAAGCCTGGAAGCCTATCGAGACACCCAAGCCAACATCAGAGAATATAAAGCTTACGGTCGATTATCCTCAGAAGAAGATGCCCGCGGGAAAGAACTTTGAATTTGAGATAGAGATAAAAAACGATACACTCGATGATCTCGTCTTTGATTTAATTCCCATAGCTCCCGCAGGATGGGGTGGTTACTGTACTCCAAGGTGGAGAGAGGAGCAAATTCTGGCTATAAAGGTGAAAAAGAGAAGCTCGGAGTATATAAAACTCGTCCTTATTCCCCCTTTTAACATCTCTGAGGGGGAGTACCCTGTCGGTTTTAAGGTCCGCTCCGGGGAGCTCTCTCAACTGATTAACCTCAAAGCAATTGTTACAGGCACGTATAAGCTTAAAATGACTACAAAGACAGGTCGGTTAAATCTTAACGCCATCGCTGGTAGAAAAGAGCCTCTCCTTGTGTATCTGTGGAACGAGGGATCGGCACCAATTGACGATATAAGTTTTTTCTCCAATGAACCTACGGGATGGAAAATCTCGTTTAGCCCGGAAAGACTTCCTTCCCTTCTGCCGATAAGGGAGATACAAAAACCAGAGAAGGTTGAAGTGACCATAGAACCAAAAGCCAAGGCTATCCCCGGCGACTATATGGTAACCATAAATGCCGTGGGAAAACAGGACAGAACAGGAGTAGATATTCGAGTTACCGTAGGTGTCTCCACAACCTGGGGCTGGATAGGAATAGCCATTGTAGTAGCCATAATAGCTATACTTACAGGGGTCTTCATTCGCTTAAAAAGGAGATAGAGAATGGAATGGGTAGTGGAAACGAGGGAGCTCAGTAAGTTTTACAATGGTGTAAAGGCGGTTGAGAAGTTAAATCTTCGTATAAGAGAGGGAGAGATATACGGACTTCTGGGGCCTAATGGAGCAGGTAAGACTACTACTATTTTAATGCTTTTAGGACTCACTGAACCCACCTCAGGCAGAGCCCTCGTATACGGGTATAACTCAACCACAGAGCCTCTTAAGGTGAAAAGAATTACCGGGTATCTTCCTGAAAATGTGGGATTCTATGAGGACCTCACGGCCAGAGAAACTTTAAGATATATAGCCAGGTTAAATGGAATACCGGATAAAGAGAGTTCATCAAAAATCGATGAAGTCTTAAAAAGCGTCGGCCTTTCAGAGGTTTCTGAACGAGAAGTTGGGAAGTTTTCTCGAGGAATGACTCAGCGATTGGGTATAGCCACTGTGCTTATAAAACACCCGAAGTTCGTTATACTGGATGAACCCACTACTGGAATAGACCCGGAGGGAGCAAGTCACATTCTTGACCTGATAGTGAAAATGAGCCGAGAGCAAAATATTACCGTTCTTCTTTCCTCTCATTTACTCCATCAGGTGCAAAGAATATGTGATAGAGTAGGAATCGTCTCTGAAGGACATCTGGTAGGGGAGGGTTCAATAGAGCAACTGGGAAGAGAGATAGCCGGTAAGGAGCAAACATTTCTTGAGGTCCAGGTAGAAGAATTAATGCCCAATATTGCCAATTCTATAAGAAAAATAGAGGGAGTAAAAGAGGTAAGAAGCTCAGGAAATCTCTTGTCCATAAGGTGTGATAGAGATGTAAGAAGACAGGTTTCCAAAGTCATTGTAGACAGTGGAACTCTCCCTCTTCAGATAAGAAGCCGTGATTATACTCTGGAAGAGATTTACATAAGATATTTCCAAAGGGGGTAATGAAGGTGTCTGGAGTTTTTGCTGTATTTTGGAAGGAATTGGCTGATAATTTTGGGAGTAGAAGATTTCTAATATTATTTATCCTGATATCTCTTATTGGAGTCTTCACTACTTATCTAAGCAGTCAGGCTATCGTGGCAAAACCAGCAGAGACTCCCACAGAATTTCTCTTTCTCAGGCTCTTTACTTCTCAAACTCAATCCCTACCTTCATTTGTCTCCTTTCTCGGTTTTTTCGCTCCTCTTCTGGGAATTATCTTTGGATTCGATGCCATAAACAGTGAACACTCCAGAGGGACGATGAGTCTGGTTCTCTCTCAACCTATTTTTCGGGATTCTCTCATCAATGGAAAATTTTTATCCAGTTTAGCCACCATCGCCATAACCTTCGCAAGCATCATCCTCATTGTCTTTGGGTTAGACCTCCGTCTCCTTGGTATTCTTCCCGAAGGTCCAGAGCTTTCCAGATTAGCCGTATTCTTTGTAATGAGCATTATCTATGCTGGATTCTATCTAAGTCTGGGAATCCTTTTCTCCGTGCTATTTAGAAGAACAACCACCTCTGCCCTTACCTCTATGGCAGTCTGGTTCTTCTTCACCTTCTTTTTATATATGCTTGCCAATGTTATCGCCGATTACACTGTCCCCATCACCCAGGAAGTCACTGAGGAAGTAATCTTGAAGCATACCCGGGTTCAGGCGATGATTATGAGATTTTCGCCAATGACTCTTTATGGAGAAAGCGTAAACGTTGTGCTTAACCCTTCAGTGCGAACCTTAGGCCCGATATTTTCTGAAGCGAGCGAAGAATTGATCCCCGCACCTTTATCCTTAAGCCAGAGTCTTCTTATCGTTTGGCCTCAATTTGTAAGCTTAATAGCCCTGATGCTCATATGCTTTTCTGTCTCTTATATAGTATTTATGAAGCAGGAGATAAGGTCCATTTAAAATTGAATATACTTAAATAAAGGAGGAAAAAATGATTAAAAAAGTGTGTATTATGATGGTAGTGGTACTGGTAATTACCTTTGTGGGACAAGCAGCTTTAGCAGTGGAAGTGGAACCGGCCCCTACAAGAAAAGAACCTCTTATTGCCGGAGTAGCTTCTCTTATCATTCCTGGACTGGGTCAGGCATATGTGCAGGATTGGGAATTTAGTGGAAAGCCCATTACCCATTTTGCAGTAAGTGTGGGACTATATACCGTGGGTTGGGTATTAGCTTTCACTGTTGGATATGGTAGTGGGTTAGCGTGGCTTGCAGGAGGGTTATGGACCCTATATTCTGCTATAGATGCAGTGAGTGAAGCTAATAAATATAACGCAAAATATCACCTTTCAGAAGTGAAGCCTCAGAATACTTATTCTTTAAATCTGCCTCAAGGGGTAATCTCGTTAGGCTCAGTTCAGAGGTGATTGGGTAAATAAGAGGGGAAGAGAGAAAATAAATATTCTTCCCCTCTTTATTTTTTTTCAAAAAGTAATACCACTCAATGCGAATAAAGATTTATACAATACTATTTTTTAGCCTAATATTAACTCATAGCAAAATAGCTTTCGGCTTATTTGCTAATATGCCCACCAAAGCCCAAAAATTACCCATAATATCGGAGATTATTTTTAAGGGTAATACAATCTTTTCTTCACAGGAAATTAAGGAACTAATGATTAATAAACCAAACGAGCCTCTTGACC
>JAGGVN010000151.1 GCA_021158005.1 Candidatus Aerophobota bacterium
GCAGGCTTCCATTCTCGTCTCTGTAGACGCGGATAACCCCTGCTGGAAGGGGAATACCAAGATTATTGTCTTCGGAATTCTTAAATTTGATATAAACGCTCACTGGTTGTTTAGAGATTGACTTACTCTGAAGCCTTGTAAAATAGGTATTAGTACCATAGACCAGGAATTCTTTTTGAATAGCTACCTCAGGAGCTTTCAGCAAACTTATCTGTTTTGTCTCTTTGTCTTTTATGGTAGTTTGTCTTTTAAGATCGTATAGGTGATATTCGAAAAAGGCTTTTTCTTTAAATTCGGCCTCTGCCATAGATACGGATTTTCTTAAGTAATCTACTCGTGCTTCTTCGACCCGATGGATTTTGCCGGCGATTAGTTTTAAACGGGCATTTTTGTAAGTTGCTCCACTTTTATTATCCAGCGTAACCCAAGCAGAGATATCCGAGGAAGTATCATCCTTGTGTAAAACCATAATATAATCTGCTTTCCAGTTTATGTTGGTGGTAAGATAGGATACCTCTAACTTATGAGCTTTTTCAGTTCTGTTTTCATAAAACCACTCGAGGGTGGGTTTAGCTACAAAACCTTCAGGTATTTCCGGAAGAACTTTATAACCCGGGTAGCCAAGATATATCTCACCGTTTATCTTGTAAATTTGCCCCTGAGCGTTACTCAATAGAACTGCTTCCACTATCTCCTGTCTGTCCTGGGACATATTCCAATTTACTATCTTTATCTTTTTCCCCACATATTTATCAAGAAGTTTATCAAAACTCATAAGATCATACTGATAAATCTGTTCAAGGATAGTAAAATCCTCTGGATAATTCGATGATCTTGCATGAACCGTCGCCGGCATAATATGAGAAGCTACATCCATAAACTTTAATTTACCTTGACCAACAGGAAGTTTAATATTCCGGATATCCTTTACGAGAGCAAGATTGTCATTATATACGGTAAGTTCAACCATTACTTGCTCCTCTGATGTGCTTTTGAGCACAGTTTCAGCTGATACTGTGGTAGAGGAAACCAGAACAGCCACTAAACAAAAAATGAAATAGCTAACTTTCATCACTTCCTCCTTCTTTTCTTTTTATTATTTTTCTTTATTTAAGTCTTGCCCATCTAACAAAGGGGTCAATTTCCCCGGCATTATCTCTCCGACAGAGATTTCTTGAAAAATATCGTCCTGGAAATCAATCTCACCTCCGTATACAGATACTCTACCTATTCTGATAGTTAATCACTTTCCACATAAAAATGTCTGGCCCTTTTTGCGAAAACAAACAATTCTATTCGACCACCGAAAATATTAATGATTTTCAAGGGATAATATAATTTTTGCTTTCAAACCGATAGATAAGATTTATGGAAGTAACTTTCTTATCAAAAGTTTCACAAAATCAAAAACGAAATGCTTAATCCCTTCTTTCACATAATCAGCAACAAGATTTTCGATTTCTATGTATATTCATCACATTGAGGTAACCCTTTTTGTCCAGAATCCCCTCCTCTAAAGTGTTATTAATAACTCTGGTCCTCTCGGTATCAAAGCGAGAACCTGCAAGATATTTGAGGGGAATGAAGAGCATTTTCCCCCTCAACACAAAAAGCTCTTCCTTTTTTCTGGAACCATACTTACTAACTTATTCAAAGAAGTTATTGAAATTCCTACACCTCAAGATGAGTATGTGCATCAAATATTATTTCCACCTTTAGACTCTGAAATTTTCATAAAACAGTTTTCTTAAATACTACCAAATACTGATCACACTATAACAGTGAATTTTTTGCGAAGGAACTTCTATGACTATATATTTTCCCTCACGCTGGCAGTTAAGAACCTTTTCTTTCTCAAATTCTGGAGATAGAAGCATAGCTTTATTTCCTCTACATCGTATCTTTATCTTCATCACCGAAGAACCCCCAGGAAGATTTGCGGGATCAGGAAAGTTAAGTGGCGAAGCTACCGGAATTTTTTTGTGATTGTCAGATAAAGTTCCCGCTACATTAACTAAATGGACTGCTATTCCTTCTTTTACTTTGAAGGCGCTTACCAATATCCCATCAGGAACTCCCTCGGTAATTAAAAGAGGATTTTCTCCTAACAAATTTTTCACACACCTAATCATTAAAGTTGCCAAATCTTCATCGCGGTCATAATTAACAAGGTAGTGGCTAACAAGGTTAGGATTTTCTGGATCCGGTCTGTAAATTAATGGAGTGGCAATATAGTTTATTGTTCCTGGCTTACCGGCAAAGGTAATTACTTCACCTTTTCCATAATGATGATAAATTAAAGCAGGATGTTCTGTTTCTTTAAACCTCATCCAAACTTTAGCATCTTTTTGTTCTTTAAATAATACTACAGGTTCTTTCCCATTTATAGCTTTGGGGATAAAGTCAGGAGCTTTCCCTGTAGATTCCCAGATTAAGGGCTCTATTTTTGTCTGAATATAATCAGCTCCGATAATATCTGAGAGCGGATACACTTTATATAAAGAGCCTTCCTTATTATAAAGACCAGACTCATGTGTTAATATTAGTTTTCCACCTTCTTTTACAAATTCTTTTATTGCCTGAATTTGAGCCCTACTTAAAAGAGCAGTATTGGGTAGGATAATTAGTTTTAATCTCTCAAAATAGCGTTTTTCTTCTAAATCAGGATCAATTATTGTATCAAAGAGGATATTAGCTCGCATTAAAGTTTCACACCAACCTGCCCATTCTTGAACATAGTAGCGATCATCCATTCCTTTGTAAAGAGTGCGCGTCTTGGAAGAGAATAAAATACTAACTTCAGAAATTGATTCTGGATTCTCATAAATTTCCGGATGAGCACTCTCAAAAGAGAATACAGGCTGCATCATTTCTGTCTCTTCTTTTAAAGATAGCTTATTACAAGTTCCCCAGTAGTTCTGCCCCCAACTTTTAGTTAATGCCCAACATAATAAATTCTCCTCCTTGTTATGGGGATAAAATAAACACATTGGAGGCACACCCCGTCGATAAGATAAGGCACTACGGTGTTTAGCTTCGGCTCCTACACGCACCCAGCAGTGCCCTTGAGCTTCCACTGAACAGACTTCAGTAAAAATAGTGGAGCATATATCTAAATTATTTTCAACTCCACCGCCAAGTCCCTGTATAGCCCAGGTGCTTGTATCTGAACTTGAATATAAAGGACGACATAACTCAAGACCTAATCTTCTAAAATGAGAGGTAACCCTTCGGTGATGTTCGGCTGTTGCTCTTGTTCTCCATAAAATCCAGGCACGATAAGCAGGATTATTCATATTACCGTAAAAGTTTTTATCTTCAAACCCGGTAGGAGGCATTTCATATCCAGTATCAGAAGTGAACTTTTCCCGACAGTAAGGACATCCACATCCATATCCTACAGGCCAGAATTGAATATCGTCAGTCATAACTCCATCCACACCACAGGCATAAATCTCTTCCAAATGCTTAAAATAAAGCTTTTGATAAAGGGGATTATTAAAGCAAAGAGCCCAACCACGGTAATTAGTGCGTGAAAATTGACCAGTCCTCGGATCAATCTGTCTCATTTGTGAAAGCCATACCCCTTTATACTGAAGATCACCATTCTTTATACCTTTCATAAAACCAGGATGGCGTTCTAAGTCTACCTTGCCCGAAGAGATTTTCCCACGAACAAACTTTGTCCATTCCCATTCTTTTTCTCCCTGGGGATTATGGGTTAAGATAGCACTATGATGTTCTATTACTTTAATGCCATAATTATGGCAACTTTCTACAATCTTTTTAAGCATCTCTAAAAGCTTGGGCCACTCGTCTACAAAGCTCCAGCGAAAGTGAAATCCACCAAAAGTAATTACCGCATTTACTCCGGCTTTGTTTAAAGCATAAGCTTTCTCTTCAAAATCTTTATCTGAAAACTCCAATAATTCTTTATCGCCAGTCCAATAACTTGCCCAACGTGCCTTCCATACCCATTGTAATTCTTTGGGTAAAGTATTAATCATTTTTTCTTCTCCATATTTACAGAAAAGTATTCAGTAAAGGATAATTTTGTTGGCTATGAGGACCGGGTGCGTATAATCGCTGGCTGGTAACTGTAACCTGAAGAATAGCGTTATAGCGCGGGTTAAATCCTCTGGCCACCAGATTACTTTACTTACAAACAGGGTTTACTCATATTTACGGACGCAGAAACCTTTGATAATAATTTTATTCTTTGAAAGCCACTCCTCAATTTTATACTAAAATTAAGATAATTATAACATAGCAGGAGGATAAAATCAAGTAAATATAGTAAATTGTAAGGTGTCAGGAGATTGTTACCACCCCTGACTGCCCAAAAAGTAGAGACCTCATCTAAGATTATGGGA
>JAGGVN010000068.1 GCA_021158005.1 Candidatus Aerophobota bacterium
ACTTCTTCCACTATCTTAAAAGCTATTTTCCCTACTCCTTTAGCCAGTAAAGCACCATAAAGGTAAGGGACCATTCCTCCAATAAGGAGTCCGGCAAGGAGTTTAGGGTCAGCAAGAGAGAGGGAGAAAGGATGGGGAGCAAAAGTATTTATAGTAGCTCGATAAGCAGTGATTAAACCCAGGGCAGCAAAAGCAGCTGAACCTATAGCAAATCCTTTCCCAATAGCTGCTGTAGTATTCCCCACTGCATCCAGTTTATCAGTTACCTCCCGCACTTCTGAAGGAAGGTGAGCCATCTCCGCAATTCCCCCCGCATTATCAGCCACGGGACCGTAGGAATCCACAGATAAGGTAATTCCCAGAATAGAAAGCATTCCTAAGGCTGCCGTAGCTACTCCGTACATTCCCGCAAAATGAAATCCCACCAAAGTAGCAATGGCAATAATTACTACAGGAATAAATGTTGAGAGCATTCCCAAAGCTAATCCATTTACTACCGTGACTGCAGGACCACTTTGAGCAGAAGTAGCCAAGTCTTTCACCGGTTTATATTTACTGGAAGTGTAATATACACTTACCTCTCCTATAATTAAGCCTGAAAGAACACCGGCAACAATTGCCCAAAAAGGGCCCATTGCTGAATAATTTCCATAAGATGTTCCCGCGCCTCTAATAATAAAAAATGAACCTATAATCATCAAAATAGCTCCCATATAGGTTCCATTATTTAAAGCCTTTTGAGGGTCTCTGGTTTTAGCCATCTTCACCCAGAGTACCCCAATAATGGAAGAGATAATCCCCCACCCGGCTAAATAAAAGGGGAGATAGGTTAAAGAAAGCATAGATAGGGAAGCAGCAATAGCCAAAGTGGCAATTATAGACTCTACATAAGATTCAAGAAGGTCTGCTCCTAAACCAGCTACATCTCCTACATTATCCCCTACATTATCAGCAATTACAGCCGGATTACGGGGGTCATCTTCGGGAATCCCAGCCTCTACTTTACCTACAAGGTCCGCTCCCATATCGGCTCCTTTAGTATATATTCCCCCACCAGCCCGAGCAAACAGAGCCATTAAAGAAGCACCCATAGCGTAGCCATTAACCATAACGGGATTCCCTACAATTTGTCCATTAATAATTAAGGGATTTAGCAGCTTAGACAATTGGAAGACTCCCACAAGTCCTAAGAAAGCAACACATACTATAGAAAGACCGGTTACCGCTCCTGCTGAAAAGGATATGTTTAAAGCCGGAAGTAATCCTTTTCTTGCCGCCTGAGTAGTTCTACTATTGGCTCTGGTAGCTATACTCATTCCAATCCACCCGGCTAAAGCTGAAGAGAAAACACCTATTACAAAGGCTACTGCTGTTTGCCAGTTAACCCCTGTCTTAGCTCCAAAAAATGGAGCTATAGTAAGAAGAAGAGCAACAATAATCACCAATACCGCTACCGTTCTGTATTCCCGATAAAGAAATGTCCTGGCTCCTTTCTGAATAGTTTGGGAAATTTCGTCCATTAATTTATTTCCTCTATCTTTCTTAAGAATACCTCTTATTAAAAAAGCTACTACTACCAGTCCTATCACTCCTGCTCCTACAGGAATAAATATTTGTAACATTTTCCTCCCCTTTGCATTTTAATTTGATATTTTCCTCGATACTCAACAGACCTCAAAGAAGTGGAGAACTCTGGGAAATTGCATTAAATTCTCTCATTGCTTTTTCTATTCCTTCAAGTATCATTACCTTTATAGCTTCTATAGCTCTCTTGATCGATTCCTCTATTATTTCCCTCTCTAAGGGGGTAAATTTTCCCAGAACATAACTCCTCAAATCTACTTCCTCCTCAGGCCTGCCAATACCAATTCGTATACGAGGAATCTCAGATGTTCCTAAAAATTGAATAATGGACCTTAGCCCCTTATGTCCTCCGTCTCCTCCTTTAGAAGTAATACGGATTCTTCCTTTCTCCAGATCTACATCATCACTTATTATTATAATATCCTCGTTTTTTACTTCATAACTTCTTTTAAGCTCAAGAAGGGGTTTTCCTGCATTATTCACAAAGCTAAGAGGCTTAACCAGGATAACTTTTTCCTCCGCTATTTTCCCCTCCCCAATCAAAGCTTGAAACTTAAAAACATCAAGAGAAATCTTATAGAGTTGAGAAAGTTTATCTATAAGAAGAAAGCCTACATTATGTCGAGTATCCTTATATTCTTCTCCCGGATTACCTAAACCAAAGATTAGCCTCATTCTTTTCCCTTTATGTTCTCTTTTTCTCCTGTTTCTTTCTCTACTTTCTCTTTCTTTTCCGTTATCACCTCTACTTCTTCAACCTTTTCTTCTTCCAATTCTTCTAATTTTTCCTTTCCTCGGGGAGAAATTATGGAAAGCACTGTTTCCTGGGGAGGATTTTTGATAGTTATGTCTGAAGAGACTCTTAAATCCTTTACCTGAAGAGAATCACCAATGTCCAGAGAAGTAATATCTACCTCTATGGTTGAAGGAATTTTTTCGGGAAAACATTCAATTACTAATTCTCTTAAAAGATGTTCTACAATCCCTCCTTTTTCCTCCCCTCGAGATCTTCCTGAAAAAGATAAAGGAACAGTAGCGGTTACTTTTTCTCCCCAGGTGACTTCATAAAAATCAATATGCTGAGGAGTTCTCTTCAATGGATCTCCCTGGATACTCTTAATGATTACTTCTTTTGACATACTTTCTCTATTTTCTTTCTCATTAGCTATCTGGAGTTTAATTACCTTTCCTCCTTTAAGATAGCGAGAAAGAAAAGCATAAAGCTCTCGATTCTCTATCTCTAAAAGTAAATTCTTCTTAAGATGGTGTCCATAAAGAACTGCCGGGGTCTTCCCTCCTTTTCTTAATTTTCGGGTATAACTTTTTCCTTTTCCATTTCTTAATTTTGCTCTCAAAATTAATTCCTCCATTCAAAGCCTCCATATAGGTTGTGTATTATGTAAATAATGAACTCACCGATCTATTTTCATGAATTCGTTTTATAGCTTCCCCTAATAAAGGAGCTACCGAAATAACTTTAATCTTATTTACTCTTTTTTCTTCTTCTAAAGGAATAGTATCGGTAACTACTAATTCCTTCAAGGAAGAATTTTGAATCTTTTGAGGAGCTTCTCCAGAAAGAACCGGGTGAGTACAACCAGCATAAATCTCTTCTACTCCCTCCCTCTCCAAAGCCTGGACAGCTGCTATCAAAGTTCCTCCCGTATCTACCATATCATCAATAATGAGAATTTTCTTATCCTTTACCTCTCCTATAACTCTCACCACTTCCGCTTTATTAGCTCTCGGTCTTCTTTTATCTATGACTGCCAGAGAAGCATTCAGTCTTTTAGCATAGGCGCGAGCTCTGGTAACTCCCCCTACATCTGGAGCAAGCACCACAAGTTCTCTAAATTCTTTCCTTTTAAAATAATCAACAATTACGGGAGCAGCAAATAGATGATCTACTTTAATATCAAAAAATCCCTGAATCTGGAGAGTATGAAGATCCATAGTAAGAATTCTATCTGCGCCTGCAGTAGTAATTAAATTAGCCACCAATTTTGCAGTAATAGGGACTCGCGGTCGATCTTTCTTATCCTGACGGGCATATCCATAGTAAGGAATAACGGCAGTAATTCTCCGGGCAGAAGCTCTTCGAAAAGCATCAATCATAATAAGTAATTCCATAATATTTTCGTTTGCCGGAGAACAAGTAGGTTGAAGGAGAAAAATATCTTTTCCTCTTACATTTTCTTCAATCTCTACATAAATCTCTCTATCACTAAAACAAGTAACTTTCATCTTCCCCAGTGAAATTCTCAGATATTCGGCTATCTTCTTAGCAAGACTTCGATTAGCTCTACCCGAAAAAAGTTGAATCTCGTTCTCATAATCCATCTTTTTCTCCCTCCACATATTGAAAGAAATTATATCAAATCCTCTATAATTGTCAAAAAATTGGGAACAATGTGGGTATTCCTTGACATCTTCCAAAAAATAGAATATTTTATGAAAGTTAAACGAAAGTGAGAAAAAAATGAAAGAGATATATTCGCTATTAAAACAAATGAAAGAGAAAAAAGCTTCTGATTTACATATTGTAGCTGGTAGTCCTCCGGTATTCCGAATAGATGGGTATTTACAAAGAGGAAAGGAAGAAAAGTTAACCCCTGAAGAGTCAAAACTTCTTATCTATTCTCTAATGAATGAAGAGCAACAGAGGGAATTTGAGGAACAACACGAGTTAGATTTTTCCCTGGGCATTCCCGGAATAGGACGTTTTAGAGTAAATGTCCATTTCCAGAGAGGCTCGGTAGCCAGTGCTATTAGATGGGTTCCCTATTCTGTGCCTTCTATTTCAGAGCTCCACCTTCCTCCAATCCTTGAAGAATTAGCTCTTAAAGACAAAGGGCTAGTTCTTGTTACCGGACCCACAGGTTGTGGAAAATCGACAACTTTAGCCTCTATGGTAGAAGTAATTAATAGAAAAAAAGCGGTCCATATTATAACTATTGAGGACCCTATTGAATATCTTCATTCTCATAAGAAGAGTATCATTGAACAAAAAGAAGTAGGAACAGATACCCTTACGTTCGCTAACTCCCTGAAATATTCTTTGCGGCAGGATCCTGATGTTATCCTGGTAGGTGAAATGAGAGACCTGGAGACTATTGCTCTCACTCTTACAGCCGCTGAAACAGGTCATTTAGTATTAGCTACTTTACATACCCCTGACGCTCCTCAGGCTATTGACAGAATTATAGATATATTTCCTCCCTATCAGCAATCTCAGATAAGATTACAACTCTCTATTTCTTTAGAAGCAGTAATTACTCAGAAGCTTCTTCTAAGAAAATACGGTAAGGGGAGGATACCTGTAGTGGAGATTTTAATTGCTACTTCAGCTGTGCGTAATTTGATTCGGAGTGGAAAGACTCATCAACTTTATACAACTATGGAGACAGGGTCTCAATTTGGAATGAGGACAATGGATCAAGCATTGAGAGAGTTAGTAAGGAAAGATTATATAGATCTCTCTTTAGCATTAAAGTTAGCAAAGAATCCAAAGAACTTTCAAAATTTTTTTGAATCAAAATAAAAACCTTAAGATACTATATTGACAGAAGATAAGAATTTGGTATGATAAAATGAGAATTTTAGAAAGAGATAAAATAGTTAAGAAAAGAAATTACGGGGAGTGGTTGGGAAAGGTATATTCTAAATATGTTGTTAAAAAAGGGAAAGAGAGTATTCTCTGGACCTTTATCACTTTCAATCTTACTATCCTTATATCTCGTTTAATAGTTCTGGATGTGGAAAAGGGTAGAGCTCTTTTTGGATATCTTTATATTAAAGGATACCACATTCATCATTTTTACTACGGAATAATTTTACTAATTATTTCTAACTGGTTAGCCCTCATAAAATATAAAAAGCTATATAAGAACTTCTTTAAGAGAATTACCAGTATTATGTTTGGAGGAGGATTAGGATTAGTGAGTGATGAATTTGGACTTCTTTTAACTATGGAGTTCGGAATTAAAGGAAATTACTGGGCTCCACAGTCTTATTACGCGATAGCCATCGGAAACATTATTTTTATCTTCTGTTTGCTATTTACAAAGGCCGATTGATGAATTTAGAAAAAAGAGAAGAGGGTCGGAATTACGCTTTAAGATTGATAGGATATAGAGAAAGAAGTATGCGGGAAGTAGAAATAAGAATGGAGAAAAGAGGATATGGTCCCCAGCTTATTAAAGAAATATTGGAGGAGCTAAAATCTTGTGATTTAATAAATGATAAGAGATTTGCCCGGACCTGGACTGAGAGTCGTATAAAGAGAGGTTACGGGAGAGAGAAGATCATTCTTGAATTAAGGGAAAAGGGAATAGAAGAAAAAGTTATCAAAGAGCTTTTAAGAGACATTTACTCGGAAGTAGATGAGAGACGGGTAGCGGAGGAAATAATCAGAAGGAAAAAAATTCCTCTACAAGAAAAAGGGAAACTCTGTAGATTTTTAACAAGAAGAGGTTTCACTTTTGAAACCGTAAATGAAATTTGCTTGAGCCGTTAGCTCAGGTGGTAGAGCATCGGCCTTTTAAGCCGAGGGTCGCAGGTTCGAATCCTGCACGGCTCATGCCCTCATCGTCTAATGGTTAGGACACCGCTCTTTCAAGGCGGCAATGGGAGTTCGATTCTCCCTGGGGGCGCCAGGCGGAGTTAGCTCAGAGGGAGAGCGCTTGCCTTACAAGCAAGAGGTCGCTGGTTCAAATCCAGCACTCCGCATTCCTGAATGTGATTATTCAATTTTAAGATTACCTATCATAATCACAACCTCTTATAAAATTAATTAGGGAACGGGCTACTAAATGTAGCTAAAGCAGATGCATAAAATATTATCTTTACTGGTCAAGTTACAGAAATTAGACTTAAATTTAGATAAAATAAGATCGGATAAAGAATCTTTTCTCCTTCAAGTTAATAGTTACGAGGAAAAGATTAAACAACTAGAGAAAGAATTAAAAGAGAAAAAGAAAGAACCGAAGGAAATTAAAAAGAAGAGAAGAGAAAGAGAGGAGAGGATAGAAGAAATAGATATACTTTTATCCAAGCACGAAGAAGAAAAATATAAGGTTAAGTCCCAGGATGAATTTGATGCTCTGGATAAAGAAGTTGCCCAATTAGAAAAAGAGAAGAAAGAAGTAGAGGATATCATCCTGGATTTAATGGAAAGAGAGGAAATAATAGCTCGTGAACTTCCTTTGTATGAGAAAGAAAAAGAAGAGGAAAAGAAAAGACTTAAGAAGAATAAAAACAATTCCTTAGAGGTAATAGATAAACTTATCCAGAAAGAAGAAATCTTAAAAAGGGAGAGAGAAGAGCTTATTTCCGGGTTAGATAATAATATTTTAAATCAATACGAAAAATTAAGAAAAATTAGAGGAGGATTAGCAGTAACTCGTATAGAAAAAGGAGTATGTGAGGCCTGCCGGGTAAAAGTTTCCACTTCCTTAGCTTATGAGGTTAGCCAGGGAAAAGGAATTATTTATTGTGAGAATTGCAGCCGAATATTATACATCCCGGATAATTAAAAAAATGCGTATTCTGGGATTAGATGTGGGAGAGAGAAGAATAGGGATAGCTATAAGTGACCCTTTAAATAAAATAGCTCTTCCATTAAGTCAAATTGAAAGAACCGATAAATTAGAGGAGACTCTTCAGAAGATAGAAGAGTTTACTCTCCAGTATCGAGTAGAAAGAATAGTGGTGGGATTGCCTCGGAATATGAAAGGAGAGGAAGGATGGGAAGTGAAAAAAGTGCGAAGCTTCGTTAGTTCGCTCCTGTCCAGAATAAATATTCCTCTTTTTTTTATTGATGAGAGGTTTTCAACTGTATTGGTGGAGAGGGTTTTAAAAAAAGGGAAAGTAAGTTTTTCTAAACGAAGACAAGTAAAAGATAAATTGGCGGCGGTTATAATCCTTCAAAGTTACTTAGATTCTCAGGAATTCAAAAATGAGCTCTAAAAAATCTCGCTTCCTAGAGCTGCTTATTATAGGGATATGTTCCTTAATATTAATCCTTGTTTTCGAAATTTTTATTCCTTCTTTAAAAGAAGAGAAAGTAAGTGTAATTATCCCTTTAAATACAGGGTCTAAAGAAATAGCTAACATTCTTTTTCAACAAAAAATTATAAAAAATAAGAGTTTATTTATTTTTATCTCCCGGATTCTTGGAAAGGAGAAACACCTCAAGGCAGGTAGATACGAGTTTACCCCTTCTGATAATATGCTTGATGTTTTAAACAAACTAAGAAGAGGCCAAATAAGTATCTGTCGGCTTACTATTCCCGAAGGACTTCCCTGGTGGAAAATAGCTGACCTTTTAACCAGGAATAAAGTTATAAAAAGAGAAGATTTTGTGAAATTAATAAAAGAACCACAGATTTTTAAAGATGAGGTTTCTTTCTCTTTACCTGAAAATACCTTAGAAGGATATCTCTATCCTGATACTTACTATTTCACAGGAAGAGAAACCCCTAAAGAAGTCATAAAAAAATTCATCCTGCGATTTGAAGAAGAAATTATTCCTTTATACAAAAAAAGAAGAAGTAAATTCTCCTTAAAAGAAATAGTCACTTTAGCCTCTATTATAGAAAAAGAAGCTAAAGTCTCTTTTGAAAAGCCTATTATCTCTGCTGTCTTCTATAACCGGCTTCAAAAAGGGATGAAACTTCGGGCGGATCCGACAATAAAGTATGCGATGGGTAATTTTCAAGAAAAATTAACTTACGAGGATCTTAAAATTTCTTCTTCTTATAATACCTACCTTCATTATGGACTTCCTCCCACTCCTATATGTAATCCGGGGAAGGAGAGTATTTATGCAGCACTTTATCCAGCTTCTGTGGATTATCTCTATTTTGTAGCTAAGGGAGATGGAACACATAAGTTCAGCAAAACTTATAAAGAACATCTTATAGCAATCTATAAGTATCAAAAGGGCTAATGATGATTCATTCACCCCGGGGCGTAGAGGATATACTTCCTCAGAAAGTCCTTCAATATCAATGGATAGAAAAAGAGGCATCTTCTTTGTTTTCTTTATATGGATATGAAGAGATTAGAACTCCTATTTTTGAAAAAACAGAACTTTTCCATAGAAGCGTCGGCAAGGAGACTGATACTGGAAAACAAATGTATACTTTTTTGGATAAAAAAGGAAGAACTCTTTCTCTTCGTCCGGAAGCCACTGCTTCTATTGTCCGAGCTTATCTGGAGCACAATATTTTTACGAAAAGTAGAGAATGGAGAGTCTGGTATGCCGGTCCTATGTTCCGCTACGAAAGACCACAAGCTGCTCGCCTTCGAGAGTTTCGCCAGATAGGGATAGAAGTAATTGGAGAAGGAAGTCCTTATCTGGATATAGAAGTTATAGAGATGGCTCTTAAGTTTTTTGAAAGAATTCAACTAACTAAACTTCAAATTCAGCTTAATAGTATCGGATGTAAGAGATGTCGTCCACTTTACGAAAAAGAACTTAGAAATTCTCTCAAGAAAGACCTGAAAAATTTATGTCCAATCTGTCAGAGACGTTATCAATCTAATATCCTTCGAATCTTAGATTGTAAAAAAGAAGGGTGTCAATCGATTACCAGAAAGCTTCCTCCTGTAGAAAATTACTTATGTCCAGATTGTCAGTCCCATTTTAAAAAAGTGAAAGAGGGTTTAAGAGAACTCCATATTAGTTTCACGCTCAATCCTTATTTAGTAAGAGGACTTGATTACTATACTCAAACTATTTTTGAGATTATCTCTCCCCATCTTGGCGCCCAGAATACTTTTTGTGCGGGAGGAAGATATAATGATCTGGTAGAAGAGTTAGGCGGCCCCCCTGTGCCCGCTATAGGATTCTCTATAGGTGAAGAACGCCTTTTACTTGCTCTAAGAAAAGAAAAAGAATCCTCTCTACCTCAAATTTCTCCACCGGTTTATATCATCATCATAGGAGAAGAAAATTACAAATGGGGATACAAGATAGCCAATTCACTTCGTTCAAAAAAAATAAAGACAAAAATTAATTTCTCTTTTAAGAGTTTATCTTCTCAGTTGAAAGAAGCTAACAGGGAAAAAGTCCAATGGGTAGTAATTATTGGGCAAGAAGAGGTTCAAAAAAAGAAAGTTATTTTTCGAAATATGGATTCAGGGAAACAGTGGGAAGTTTTGTGGAAAGAGATAGATAAATTTAGCAAAAAAATAGGGAGTTAAGTTATGGGAACTCTTTTGAGAAGAACTCATTTATGTGGAGATTTAGATGAGGAAAATTTAAACCAAAAAGTTACAGTTACGGGTTGGGTAAGAAAATATCGGGATCACGGAGGAGTAATTTTTGTGGACCTTGGAGATAAATCAGGAGTAATTCAACTGGTATTTAATCCTCAGCTTCACAAAGAAGTTCACTCCCGAGCCCGTTCCTTGAGAGAAGGATGGGTAATTGCGGTAAAAGGAAGAGTAACTTTACGCCCCTCAGGCACTGTAAATCCTAAGTTAAAGACCGGTAAAATAGAACTAATGGTGGAGAAAATGGAAATTTTAAATGTTTCCCGGGTTCTTCCTTTTCCCATAGAGAATGAGATACAGGTGAGCGAAGAGGTGAGATTAAAGTATAGATATCTGGATTTACGAAGAGAAAAGATGCAAAAAAATCTTCTCCTGCGATACCAGGTTATCAAATTAATAAGAGATTTTTTGGATAAAAAAGGATTTATAGAGATAGAGACTCCCTTTTTAGCCCGAAGTACTCCTGAGGGAGCAAGAGACTATCTTGTTCCTTCCCGATTGAATCCGGGAGAATTTTACGCTCTTACTCAATCCCCTCAACTATTTAAACAAATGCTTATGGTAGCAGGTTTTGACCGTTATTTTCAGATAGTGAGGTGTTTTCGGGATGAAGATTTACGGGCCGACAGACAACCAGAACATACTCAATTAGATATGGAACTCTCCTTTGTTGAGGAAGAAGACATATATAATCTTATAGAGGAAATGTTTACTTTCATATTTGAAAAAATTCAAGGGATTACTCTCCAAACCCCCTTTCCCCGAATAAAGTACGAAGAAGCTATGGAACGATATGGGAGTGATAAACCGGATCTCCGCTTTGATCTGGAGTTAAAAAACATAACTCATATCCAGGGTCTGGAAAGATTCAAAGTCTTTCAAAATGTGATAAAAAAAGGAGGACAGATAAAGGGGATAAAAGTGCCTGAAGGTGTTTCTCTTTCCCGTAAGGATTTAGAAGAGTTAACCCAGCGGGTAACTTCTCTGGGAGCAAAAGGACTCTGCTGGATTTTTGTTCAGAAGGAAATAAAATCTCCCTTAAATAAAATTTTATCAGAAGAGACCATAAAAGGAATAATAAAAGAAATGGGAGCAAGAGAAGGAGATGTTCTCTTTATAGTTGGTGATAAAAAAGAGATAGTTGCCAAAGCCTTAGGAAATCTTCGTTTATATCTGGCAACAAAGTTTAACCTTATAACCAGTGGATATAAGCTCCTGTGGATAATAGATTTTCCTTTATTTGAATATGATACCGAAGGAAATCTTATTCCTTCTCACCATCCCTTTACTTCTCCCAAGGATGAAGACATTCCCCTCCTCAAAGAAAGTCCAGAAAAAGTAAAAGCTCGTGCCTACGATCTGGTACTTAATGGAGAGGAGATAGGAGGAGGAAGCATAAGGATTCACCATCGGGGAATTCAGGAGAAAGTTTTGAATATTTTGGGGATAGATTCTCTTGAGGCAAGAGAAAAATTTGGATTTCTTTTAGAAGCACTCTCTTTTGGTGCTCCTCCTCATGGAGGGATTGCTTTTGGCCTGGATCGCCTGGTAATGCTCTTAAGTGGAGAGGAATCTATAAGAGAAGTAATAGCTTTCCCTAAAACTCAAAAGGGGACCTGTCTATTAACTGATGCCCCTTCCAAAGTAACCGAAGAACAACTTGAAGAATTGCATTTGAAGGTAAAAGAGTGAAATATGTTAAGGTAGCTCTAAATCTTCCTCTTTATCAATCTTTTCATTATCGAGTTCCCGGGGAGTTAGCTCCAAAAATCGAGAAAGGAAAACAGGTTCTTGTGCCCTTTAGAAACCGAAATTTAAGAGGATTTATAGTAGAAGAGGGAGAAGGGAAAAGACTTAAAAGGTTAAAATTCGTCAGACGAGTAATTGAGGATTTTCCTCCGCTGAGTAGCAACTTTCTTCATTTGGGAAAATGGATAAGTGAATATTACTTTTGTCCATTAGGAGAAGTTCTTTACTCTTTTCTTCCCGCTTCTACCACCTTTAAAATAAACGCAGAAGATTCCCCAAAAAATTCTTCTCCCTTTTTCTCTAACTTTAAGAATATTGAAAATCCTTCTTCAGGAAGCGTTCTTCTCTTCCAAATAGAGGAGGAGGAAGAGAAAATAGCTCTTTGTCTTGAGCTGATAAGTAAAACTCTAAAGGAGAATAAACAGGTAATCCTCATTGTCCCTGAAATAAGTTATATAAACTCATTTAAAGAGATAATTTTAAGGAGATTAAAAGAGGAGATAGGTATTTTTCATAGCAGGCTCTCTCCCCGGGAAAGATATAAAGAGTGGGAGAGAATAAGAAAAGGTAAGATAAATCTAATTATAGGGACAAGGTCTGTGGTTTTTTCTCCTTTGATTTCTCCCGGTCTTCTCATCATTGAGGAAGAAGAAAATCTATCTTACAAACAGATAGAAGCTCCTCGATATCATACGCGGGAAGTGGCTATTAAGAGAGGAAAAATAGAAGGATTTTCGGTAGTCCTATTCAGTGCTACTCCCTCTCTGGAATCCCGTTATCAAGTAGAGAAGGGAAAATATAAACTCATTAAAATTCAAAGGAAGGAGAAAAGAGTTCCCCGGATAAAAATTGTCGATATGCGTAAAGAAAAAAGTTATCCTCTTTCTGCCTCTTTAAAATCAGCTATAGCTTGGAATCTAAAGGAGCGGGGACTTATTCTTCTTTTTCTGAATAGACGAGGATTTGCCAGTTTCCTTCTTTGCAGGGAATGCGGGAAAGTAATTCGGTGTCCTAACTGCAATATAGGACTAAGTTTTCATTTGAGAAACAATCTCATATGTCATTATTGTAATTATCAGGAATCTGTTCCTTTAATGTGTCCTTTTTGCGGGGGAAGCCGTCTCTCTCAAATAGGAGCAGGCACAGAACAGATAGAAATGAAAGTGAAGAAAATGTTTCCCCAGGCTTGCATCCGGAGAGTGGATATAGATATTATTAATTCTTCTTCTTCCTATAGAGAATTCTTAAGGGATTTTACCCAGGGAAAGATAAATCTTTTAATCGGGACGCAGTTAGCTATAAAAAGGGAAATTCTCCAAAAGATAACTCTTGTGGGAATTATCTCGGCTGATATTTCTTTAAATTTGCCCGATTTTAGAGCTACTGAACAGAGCTTCCATTTCTTCAATAAGATTAGAAATTTTATGAGAAGAGAAGGGGAAATAATCATTCAGACTTATAATCCGGATCATTATGTCTTTGCAAATTTAGAGAAAGAAGAGGAATTTTATGAAAAGGAGATGAGAATAAGAAAAGAATTAGAATATCCTCCTTACTTTCATTGGGTAAGAATATTATTAGAGGGAAGAATTAAAGAGAGAGTAAAAGAGATAGCCGAAAAAATAGATAAAAGATTAAAGAAAGAGAAGGTAAATTTTTTAGGCCCTTCTCCCTGTCCTTTCCCTCGGATAAAAGGAAAGTATCGTTACCACCTTATCTTGAAAAGTAAAGAAATCTCGGAAATCAGGAGTATTTTAGAGAAGAGGGTAATTTCTCTATTTAATAAATCTAAAGGTGTAAGAATAGTTATCGATGTAGACCCTCTCCAAACTATATAAACTCTGGTAAGAAAAATTATAACCTGGAGATATAAAAATGACCTCTGGAGAAGTTCGTCATAGATTCTTAAGTTTTTTTAAGGAGAGAGGGCATCTTGTAAAAACTTCTTCTCCTTTATCTACAAAAGACCCTCAACTCCTTTTTACTATTGCCGGGATGGTTCCTTTTAAAGATTTCTTTCTGGGTAAAGAAAGCCCTCCAGCTACTCGTCTTTGTTCCTGTCAACTCTGTTTTCGCACCGATGATATAGAAAAAGTAGGAGAGACTCCTTACCACCACACATTCTTTGAAATGCTGGGTAATTTTTCTTTTGGAGACTACTTTAAAGAAGAAGCTTGTGAGTGGGCATGGAAATTTATTACTAAAGAATTAGAACTCAAAAAATCTCGGATTTGGACCACTATATTTTGCGAGGATGAAGAAACTTACAAAATCTGGAAAAAATTAGGTCTTCCTCCTTCTCGAATTATAAGAAAAGATAAAAGGGATAACTTCTGGGCTATGGGAGAAGTGGGACCCTGCGGCCCGGACACAGAGATTTTTTTCGATAAAGGGGAAAGATACAGTTGCGGGAAACCAGATTGTCAACCCGGGTGCGAATGTGAACGGTGGGTAGAAATCTGGAATCTGGTTTTTATGGAATTTAATCGAAACAGCCAGGGAGTTCTCTCTCCTCTTCCTTCAAAGAATATAGATACAGGGATGAGCCTGGAGAGAGTATGTTCTCTTATCCAGAAAGTAGAGGATAACTATGAAACTGATTTATTCTTTCCTCTAATGGATTGGTTAAAAGAAATTTTATCTTCGTCAAAATTTTCCCGGAAGAATCTGAGAATAATCTGTGACCACTTACGCGCTCTCACTTTTTTGATAGGAGAAGGAGTTTTTCCTTCTAATACCGGCAGAGGATATATAGTAAGAAAAATTTTGCGGCGAGCCTATCGCTATGGAAGGAAATCAGGATTAAAAGAACCCTTTCTTTATAAAGGGGTGGCAATAGTAGGCCAGATAATGAAAGAACCTTATCCTTATCTTTTAGAGAGAAAAGAGGAAATAGGCAGAGTAATTAAGGGGGAGGAAGAGAATTTCGATAATGCTTTAAGTCGGGGGATGAGAATATTGGAAGCTATTATAAAGGAATTAAAAGAGAAAAATAAAAAATTAATTCCTTCTCCAGATTTATTTAAATTATATGATACTTACGGTTTACCTGTGGATATGGTAGAGGAAATAGCGAAGGAAGAAGGATTAAGTATAGATAAAGCGGGTATGAAAAAGCTATTAAAAGAACAAAGAATAAAAGGAAGAAGAGACTTCAGCAAGAAAAAGAAGATAGAAAAAGAAAAAATAACCCTCTTAACTACTTCTCTGAAGCAAAAAATAAAAAGAACAGAATTTAAAGGATACCAGGTTTTGAAACTGAATACTTCTCTTGAAGGAATTCTTGAAGGGGACAAGATGGTAGAGAAGATTTATGAAGGGAAAAGAGGAAAATTCATTCTCTTCTCTACTCCTTTTTATCCTGAAGGAGGAGGACAGGTAGGAGATAAGGGGAAAATTTTTACCTCTGAGAGTAGAGCGGAGGTAATAAATACTCAAAAATTAAATAAAGAAATTATTCTTCATGAAGTGAAAATATTAAAAGGAGAATTTAAGATAAAAGATAGAGTAATAGCGGAAGTAGATAAAGAAAGAAGGGAAAAAATTTCTCGAGCTCATACCTCTACTCACCTCTTACAGGCTGCCTTAAGAAAAGTTTTAGGGACGCATGTGAAGCAAAGTGGGTCTTTAGTGGAAGAAGATAGATTCCGCTTTGATTTTACTCATTTTTCTCCTTTAACTAAAAGAGAAAAACAGCAAATAGAATTTTTACTTAATAAGAAGATAAGAGAGAATCTTTTAGTAAAAATAGAAAAAGTTAGTCTGGAGGATGCACTTAAAAGAAAGGCGATAGCTCTTTTTGAAGAAAAATATCAAGAAAAAGTTCGTCTGGTAGATATAGGTGGATTTAGTCGGGAAGTTTGTGGAGGAACTCATCTTCACAGTAGTGGCCAGATAGGGCTGGCAAAGATAATAGACGAAAGAGGAATTTCTTCAGGGATAAGGAGAGTAGAGGTATTAGTGGGAGAGGAAGCTTTAAAGTGGGTAATGGAAAGAGAAGATTCTCTAAGAAAAATAGCCCAAAAATTAAAAACTTCGGAGGAAAATATTTTAACCCGGATAGAAGAAGAAAAAAAATTATTAGAGGAGAAGAAGAGAGAAGCCGAAGACTGGCAAAGAAAGATATTAAAATTCAAAATGGAGGAGTTATTAAAAACTCCTCCTCAGGTAGGAGACATTAAGATCATAAAAGGAAGATGTGATGTTTCTGGAGAGATTCTCCGGGAAGCAGCGGAGAGAATAAGAGATAAATTTAAAAAAGCTATAGTAATATTAAGTTCGGTACAGAGGAACAAAGTCTTTCTGGTAGCTACTTCTACCGAAAAAGATTTACCTGCCAATAAAATCTTAAAAGAAATATCTCTCCTGGCCGGGGGAAGTGCTGGAGGAAGATGGGATTTTGCTCAAGGAGGAACTTCCTACTCTTCAAAATTAGACCAAGCTTTAGAAAAATTACCCCTCATTATAAAAAGATTTCTCCACGGTCATATAGGCTTTAAAGCAAGTTAATGAGAATTAGAGACTCTCTACTGGTCTTTAATTAAAGCTGGCGGAGGGATTCGAACCCCCAACCTGATGATTACAAATCATCTGCTCTACCATTGAGCTACGCCAGCTTTTTAATAGTTACTACTGCCGCGGAAGCAATTCCCTCCTTTTTTCCCACAAAGCCAAGACCTTCCGAAGTGGTAGCTTTGATCCCCACACAATTCAAAGGGATCTGAAGTATTTGAGCAATATTCTTTTTCATTTCTTGAAGAAAAGGAAAAATAGATGGTTCTTCAGCTATTATTACACTGTCCACATTATTTACCCGAAAATTCTCTCTTTTTAATATCTCAAAGACCTCTTTTAAGAGAATTAAACTGGAAATTCCTTTATATTGAGGGTCTGTTTTCGAGAAAAAGTGACCTATATCTTCCTTTCCTGCTGCTCCCAAAAGAGCATCAGCAATACTATGAAGGAGGACATCAGCATCTGAATGTCCTGCTAATCCCTTTTTGTAGGGAATATTCACCCCTCCTAAAAT
>JAGGVN010000038.1 GCA_021158005.1 Candidatus Aerophobota bacterium
CCAATAAATGCGTATTTTCCTATGGTATTTCCACAGATAATTGTGGCATTTGCACCAATGGTTGCACCTTTTTTAACTAGGGTTGGTTTTAGCTCATTCATCCTTGGAATAGAGCTTCTTGGGTTTATCACATTGGTAAAAACACAGGATGGTCCACAAAATACCTCATCCTCCAGGCTTACCCCTTTGTAAATTGAAACGTTGTTTTGAATTTTACATTTATCCCCTATAGCAACATCAGGACCTATAACAACATTTTGACCAATTTTACAGTTTTTACCGATCTTTGATCCTTTTAAAATGTGAGAGAAATGCCATATTTTAGTTCCCTCACCAACCTCACAGTTATCATCGATAATACTTGTTGGGTGGACAAAGAAATTTTTAACTTTCCTTATATAGATCCTTTTACCTTTTTCCAGGGATTCCTGGGATGCCTGGAGCACCCTTAAAACACCCAGTCCTTCCCTAACATCGGTTTTTGGAGTTAAGCGTTTCTCAACACACTCAATAAAGTGCTGACACTCCAGTTTAAGAGGCTCCTCCATTTTAAAAGGAACAGTTTCCGGATCAGCCTTCTGGGCTACAGGGACTCTTTCTAACCATTTGATCTTATGAGGATAGATAAGAAGCTTTTCTTTACTTACATCATCAAAAACAGCCATCTTTCTTCCACCAACTACAATAAGCTTTTGTTCCTTAAAAGGATGAAGCCAGCTAACAAAGATGTGAGCTTTAACTCCGGATGGGAAGTTAAGGTGGGTTAAGGTTACATCAAAAACACCTGGTTGAAGATAACTTCCCCCTGTTGATAAAATGACATCGGGAAACTCATCAAGTAAGAATAAAATAACCGATATATCATGAGGGGCAAAGTTCCAAAGAGCATTAGCTTTAGATCTTATTCTACCAATATTTAATCTATTGGAATAAACGTATTGAATTTCCCCAAGCTCACCTTGATCAATTAACCTTTTTAACTTATCTACTGCCGGGTGATACCTTAAAATATGTCCCACCATAAGGATTTTTTTTCTCTCTCTGGTAAGATCTGCAAGCTCTTCTCCTTCCTTTAAGGTTAAGGCAAGGGGTTTTTCTACAAAGACATCTTTTTCAGCTAAAAGGGCCTCTTTTACTAAGTTATAGTGGGTTTCCTCTGGTGTAGCAATTGCTACTGCTTTAATTGATGGATCGGAAAGTATACTTGAAAATGAATCTGTAAATACAACATCTGGATATCGGTTTTTATAAAACTCTTTGAGTTCTTCCCGAGTATCACAGATAGCTTTAAGCTTTCCCAGTTCAAAAAAATTACGGATAAGGTTTTTTCCCCAGTATCCTGCACCGACAACAGCTATATTTTTCACCTTTTACCTCTTTGTTGCATAATTTCAGATTAATTTTCTAAAGAAGATGAATTTTTTCTCTCCCAACTTTTACAGATTTTGTAGCATTACGGGTATCAAAGACTAATTTTGCTTTATTTACTATTTTCTGATAATCGTAAACAGTATGGTCGGTGGTAATTAGGATAAGATCATTTTTTCCAATCTCAGAGTTATTAATCTCAACTGATCTATACTCTTTTCCATTTAATTTAAACAGAGGAACATAAGGGTCATTGTAATTGATGGTTGCTCCTTCTTTTTCTAAAAGAGCTATTATCTTTAAGGCGGGAGACCCCCTCAAGTCTCCCACATCTTTTTTATAGGCTACTCCCAGGATTAGAATGGCTGCACCGTTGAGACATTTTTTTTGCTGATTTAAGATTCTGGCTGTTCTTTCCACCACATAATAGGGCATCATATCGTTTATCTCTCCAGCAAGTTCAATAAAACGCGTATTAAAAGCATATTCCTTTGCTTTCCAGGCAAGGTAAAAAGGATCAACAGGAATACAGTGACCTCCCAGGCCTGGTCCAGGATAAAAAGGCATAAATCCATAAGGCTTTGTCTTGGCTGCTTCAATTACTTCCCAGACATTTATTCCCATTCGCTCGCAGAGAATAGTTAGCTCATTTACAAGAGCAATATTAACATTACGGAAAACATTTTCCAGAAGTTTTTCCATTTCAGCAACTTTTGGAGAGGAAACTGTGTGTATTTTTTCCTGGACTATCTGCTGGTAAAGTACTCTGGCAAGCTGGGTACAGGAAGGGGTTACACCACCTACTACCTTTGGGGTATTGCTTAAGTAATATTTTTTATTTCCGGGGTCTATCCTTTCTGGAGAGTAAGCAAGATAGAAGTCCTTTCCTACATTGAGACCCATATTCTGTATCTTGGGTAGTATTATCTCTTCGGTAGTACCTGGATAAGTGGTGCTCTCCAAAATAACAAGCTGATCTTTGTGAAGATAGGGAAGCATTCTCTCGGTGACATTTTCTATATATTGGGTATCAGGCTCTTTGTTTTTAGTCAGAGGGGTAGGAACACAGATACAGATAACATTTACTTCTGATACAGGATTAAAACTCTGAGTAGCCTTGAGTTTCCCATTTTTTACTACTTTCTCCAGATCGTCGTTTACAACATCTGGAATATAAGTTTTACCTTTATTTACCATATCTACTCTTTCTCTTTTCCGCTCAATTCCAATTACGGTGAAACCAGCCTTAGCTTTTTGAACGGCGAGAGGAAGACCTACATAGCCTAATCCTATTACAGCAATCTTGGCAGTCTTATTTTGTATTTTTTGTAAAAGTTTGGGTGACATAGCAACCTCTAACAATTTGATAAATTATTATTTTTGTTCAATTTTTGAACATTATATATTGGTAAGGAAATCTGTCAAGAACCTGGTTATATAATAAAAAATGTGGTGTTGAAGGGTAACCTATAGTATTTTTTATCTTTGATGTTCAGTAAACAGTTACTATACCTTGGCATCTGGCAGTTCATAAACTTCAAATTCTTTATTTTCAAGACTTACAGCATAAATCCATAAATTACTCCATCTAAAGAAGAATAACTCTTACTTACTATTTTGTATTCTTTTAAGTTAAGAGTTTTGGAAAGTTCTTTTAACTTCTTTATATCCGACTGGTGGGGATTAATTTTAACTTCGTATGCTTTTTCTCCGTTTAAAATAAAATCTATTTCTCCACCACTTTTTCTTTTATAATAATTAATAGTTTCACCATTTACTGCTAAATTCTGAAATACACTATTTTCAAAGAGAACTCCTATATCCAGCCTGGCAAAATGGTTGGCAATTCCTGAATCAATAACATACAATTTGGGCATCTTTCTGATCTCAATATCTTTGCCCCTGCTAAACGGTCTTATAGTTTTAATGAAGTAGGTGCCTTCTAAAAAAGAAAGATAATTAGTTAATGTGGCACGGGAGATACTAAGTTCTCTGGAGAGCTTCTGTATATCCAATCTCGAGCCTACCCTTTGCATTAAGAGGAGTATCAAATCCCTTACTATGTCATTCTTTCTAAAATCTCCTAATTGTACTACTTCCAGCTGGAAAAAAGATGTAAAAATCTCTTCTAATGCTTTTTTCTTTTCTTTCAAGCTTGTCTTTAAAACCACTCCGGGGAAGCCTCCAAATAAAATATACTCCTCGTATAATGAAGATACAGCCTCAAAAATAGAAGAGGTTACATCTTCTATTTTTTCGGGAATTTTTAAATTTACCCCCTTAAATATAAGGAATTCACGGAAAGTTAACGGGTAAAGTTCAAAAATGTATTTTCTACCAGCAAGAGATTCTATAAAAAGATTTTTCAGATAAAAACTCGCAGAACCTGTTAAAAAGAATTTTACTTTATAATGGTCAATAAAGTATTTGGCAACTGAAGGGAAGTTTTTCACAAATTGAATTTCATCACAGAAAATATAGGGTTTTTCATTAAAATTGATTCCCAAAAATTCCAGATTCTTTTTAATTCTTTCATAATCTTTTTCCTCAAAGTATCTGCGATTTAAAGGATTTTCAAAATCAATAAATATTTTATTTCGAGAGTGGATTTGATTATACAGAAAATTTAAAAGGGTAGTCTTGCCAGTCCTTCTCATCCCTGTAATTATAATTGCCTCAGGCGAGTTAAAATAGAGTTTAATTTTCTCCAGTATTAGTCTTGGTTTAACGTCGCTCATGCCACTTGCATTTTACAAATAGTATTACTTTTTGTCAACTAAATTTTCTATTTGGTTATTTTAATCTGGTAGGTTATGATAAATTAAAGCTATTCTTCCCTCACCTAAGGGAACTATTTCGCTATTGTAATAACTTGCTGTCCCTCTCACCTGATTTTTTGTGAGTCCAGTAAGGCGGGATACTTCATTAATCTGAAGAGGACATCCTGCTTCCAGGAGAACTTTTTTGACCTTTTCCTTGTTATTTTTCTTTTCCACTTTTTACCTTATCTTCTTGATATTCCTGAAGGGTTTAAGTTTTCAAAATTATCTACCTCCTTAATTACAAGAGGAAAGCCTGTTTTAAGGACATTTGAAATTAGGCTTGCAAGAGCACTGTTGAAAACAACAAGATCAACTTCTCTATTAGTAATCCTGCTTAATTCTACCCAGATCTTGTCTTCTTTTTTTTCATCTTTCAGATACACCCCGATATCTATATCTGAATTCTCCCCACTGGTTCCTTTAGCCCACGATCCAAAAGTAAAGGCTATGCGGAATAATGGGGTCGTGCTATATCCGCAGATGATATCTACAAGTGATGTAAATCTTTCAGTTGCCTCTATTCCGTTAATTTCCTTTAGAATGGTCAAGTATATATACCGCTCATAGAATATCAAGGATAATCGTGTAAGCGGTGCTCCTTGGGTCAGCGTTTGATAATTTGTCCGGTTCATCTGGTCAGTCTTCTGACACTGCACGCAGAGCCTTGTTGTAAACATCCGGGGCAATACGAAAATTTCCTTCTTTTTGAAGAGCATCCAGCTGCTCTTTCAAGCTGTCTATCAAACCCACTCTTTTAGCCCATATCAGAATGCCAATCGTCCCCAGAACCGGTAACCCCAACCTTTTTGCTACCCTACGAGCGGTCTTCTCATCCAACAGAACCAGATCTGCTTTCTGCTCACTGGCAAGAAGAATAGCTTCAGCCTCTTCTTGGTCCAGTTCCGTCCTCAGTAAAGAGACCAGCTTCTCATCTTTAACCTTCTTGACTTTAATCCACGAACTCGAAGAAACTTCTTCCGACCCAGGCTGTCCTCTACCATTTTTCACAACCTCATGCCACACAGCTTCGGGAATAAAAATCCTCTCTGGAAACTTCTGATGCAAAAGGTTGAGCATTCCAATTCTGCACAAAGCAATGAGAACAGAAGAGTTCGCAACTACAATCAACCAAGCTTCTCCAATGTATTTAAATCATCCTGCAAGTCTTCCATATCATAGTGTCTGATAATTCCTTCCTTGCCCAACAGATCATGAAATTCCCATTTCCCCATACCTGCCAGCTCCCTGGCTTTACCAAAAGACAATAAACCTTTCTGATACAGCCGAACTGCCAGCTCCCTGCGCAACCGTATCACTTTCTCTTCTGGAGGAAGCCGCAAAGCCTCAAAGAGATCATCGGGTATTTCCAACACTAATTTCCCCATGTTTTGTGCCCTCCTATTAAATAGATGCCCTTAAAACCTCATTTCACCTTCTGAAGGCAAGTATATATACACCTGGCCGATGAAGTTAAGCAAGGTGTTGTGGGCAAGAAGACCGCTGGTGATACCGTGAGATGTGAGACGTGATACCGGTTCCATACACCCTTGGCACTTCATCTTTTTCCCTTTAGCAAATCTTTTGGCATCTTGCGGCCTCTTTCTGTGCGATCAAAGTTGGCATTGAAGCTGATAATCATTAGGCCGTAGCGCGCTGCAACCGCGTATTGGTAGGCATCGTCAAAGTCAAGCTAATTGAGGGGGCAATGCTTCGCATTTCCCCCTCAACGCTTGCGCTGCTCCCCCTTAAATAAGGAAAAGTCTAATACTTTCCTATAGAATCAAGACCGAACTGCTGGGCCACCTGGATGAAGCCTTCCGTCTCCTTGGCTGAGAGGGCAATAACGGCAACTTCCACACCGAGGATCATATCTTTTAAGAACTGCCGAAATACTTCGTGCTGTCCTCTGCGGAAGAGCAAAAGCCCTATGGAGTGGAGGGAATAATCGGAGATGAAGAATTCGTGCTCCTTGACCTCCGACAGGAGGGCTCGAGCCTCCTTGGCCCTTTCCTGATCTAAGATCACCTCGAGGAAGATGTTGGTATCAAGTAAGAGCTTCATCG
>JAGGVN010000150.1 GCA_021158005.1 Candidatus Aerophobota bacterium
CGTTAATAATAGGCGGGCTCTGTAAATTCGCCAGAAGAAGGCCAGCACAAAAGTTGCTAAAAGAAACCCCATTGAATTAAATACTACAGGGAACCCCACTTGGGCAAGCTTCAACTGGAAAAAATTGGAGATAGGAACCAAAAGAGGACCCAGAAAACTAATCACAATACCTGCATTAAACATTCCCCAATAAGAAATGATGATTAACTGCCAGGTACCTGAGCTGGAATTTTTTAACATACTCAGTTTAATATAGTATTTCTTTAACAGCATTACAACAATCTGTCATTTTGAGCAGTGTAAGTTAAAATAATCTAAACAAAATAAAAATAACGGCAAGATAAATACAATGTTTTTTCAACTAATATTTTCCATATTCCTGAAGTGTCTCCCACATAGCCATAATATTCTCAGGAGGAACATCAGCTTGAATGTTATGTACTGAAGTAAGGACAAATCCCCCTCCCGGAGCAAGATCATCTATTCTTCTCTTCACCTCATCCTTCACTTCTTGAGGAGTGCCATAGGGTAAAATCTCTTGAGTGTCAATTCCTCCCCAAAAGGTAAGTGCATCACCAAATTCTTTTTTTAGTCTTTTAGTATTCATCTTAGCTGCACTAACTTGAACTGGATTGATAATATCTATCCCTGTTTCAATAAGGTCAGGAAGCAAATCGTAGATAGACCCACAGCAATGAAAAAAAATATAAATAGAAGGTTTTTTCTTTTTTATGAAAGAATTGAGCTTTTTCTGTCTTGGCTTTATATATTTTCTATACATAGAAGGAGAAATTACAGGCCCATCTTGTCCACCCAGATCATTAGCAGTTAATGCTATATCAATATAATCCCCCAGCTCTGAAAGAACTAAGTCCCAATAACCCATTTCTATTTCTAATAATTTATCCATTAGGGAACAAGCATATCTCGGATTTCCGGCTAAATCACAGTAAAAATTTTCAAAACCTCTTAGCCAAAATGATGCTTCAAAAAATCCTCCAGACATACTCATCATATTAACAGGGAAACCTCTCTCACGAAATCCTCTTGCCACCTCCTTCAGCCCCTCTATTCGTTTTTGATCCGAAGGATCTGGAAAGGGGTGATTATTTAGTTCTTCAATACTCCCTTCAGTTAAAGGATGACCAGTAGGATCAAAATAAAAGCCTCCCTTATGCATTGTCCATTTGATTCCATATTGGTCAATGAAGTATTTACCTTCTTTATCTTCTTCTATATTTAATTTCCAATTAGAAGGATCTTTGGGATAAATTATTCTGGTATCTACTTTTAATTTCTCTAATACATCCTCATGAACATGGGCTAATTGCTGTATAGGATCACAAATAGTAATTTCATCTTTCCGAATCCCCAGATAAGAAAGGAGGTTGCGGTAAGCAATATAGTGGATTCCACTTTGATTAGTCCCATCTAAATCGTAAGGGATCCTATCAGGTTCTTTATGATTTAGGGCGGTCAGAAGCCTTTGTCGCGAAGTCATATTTACCCGCTTCCTTAAATTTAACTACATTCTTTTTATAGACCCTTCTCTAATTAGATTTAGATAAAAAGTAAAAATTTCATCCTTCGCTTTTTTAAAGATGCTATCTTAACAATCCTGCTAAAAATTTAAACAAGCATTTGACAGGAAATTTTAGACAATCTTTTTCTTCCCTCGTATGATATCCATGATTTCCTCAGGAGTACAATCTTCTTTTCTCATTTCTGCTACTTTAGTACCACGATCTAGTATAGCAATCCTATCAGCGACATCATATACGTGATATATATTATGAGTTATTATAACAACAGAACATCCTGTTTTTTTAATTTTTTTTAAATATTCGAGTACTTTTTCAGTCTCTTTCACAGATAAACCTGTTACAGGCTCATCTAATATAAGAATCTTCCCCCCAAAGTGCCATGCTCTACCAATCGATACGGATCGTCGCTCTCCACCCGATAATGCCATAATATCTGAATCAGGGTTTTTTATTTTTATTCCAATGTTATCAAGAGCCTTAGAAGTAATGTCCCTCATTTTCTTTTTATCGAGAAACTTTGCTATAAAGAACTTTTTAGTGATTTCTTTCCCCAGAAAGAAATTCCTCCAGATGTTGAGCTGACTTATCAGATCAGTCTCCTGATAGACAGGTTCAAAACCAAACTTCCTACTTTCAGAGGGAGATCTCAGATTTACCTTTTTACCTTCAACAAAAATTTCTCCTGCATCAGGAGGAAAGACTCCCATCATTATTTTTACCAAAGTGGATTTTCCTGCTCCATTGTCTCCAACTAATCCAACTATTTCTCCTGGATAAATGAGAAAGTCGACTCCTTTTAAAGCCTCTATTTTACCATAAAACTTTCGAATATTTTTAAGCTCAATGATTGGAACTTGTGACATTTTCCTCACCTTTTTGCTCTTAGCTTGATATTTAAAGCCATTGCAATAATGAAGAATGCGCCTATGATGGCTTGGTACCAATAACCAGGGATCCCTAAAAGTATCATACCATTTCTAAGCATTGAGAGCAATAAAACCCCAATAAGTGATCCTATCAAAGTGCCGTATCCCCCTGTTAAAAGTGTTCCCCCTAGCACAACAGCTGCTACAGCTTCTAATTCCATTCCTACGCCTAAGTACCAATGAAAATATCTGAACCTGCTCAAATTTGTGGTACCAGCAAAGGCTGCTAGTCCACCTGTTAACATAAAAGTAAATATCTTCAATTTGTTCACATTGATACCCATAAATCTTGCATTAAGCTTATCTCCTCCACATGCTCTGATTTGGTTACCGAACCTTGTATTTTCTAAAACAATATGTCCAATAACTACAAGCACCAAAAACCAAAAAACAGCATTGTAGAAAATGAAAGTTTTTCCATTTAAAACGTCAAGAAACGTCGACTGGATTCCATATAATGTCCACCACTGCTTAGTTGCAAGGAAAAGCAAAAAACCTCTTATAGCCCATAGCATACCTAAGGTTACGATAAATGAAGGTACAGCGAATCTTGTGGTTATCCAGCCATTGATTATCCCAATAATAACTCCGCTAGCTATTGCAAGAATGAAGCCAAGAAATATTGGAAAATTTTGTAGGATCAAGTAAATAAATACAAAATTTCCAAGCGCGAACACTGATCCCACGGAAAGATCGAATTCTCCACCGGTCATAAGGAGAGTTACTCCAACAACAACTATCCCAAGTTCAACTGCCATATTAAGCATCGAACCTATGGATTCTATAGTCAAAAATCTTGGGGCGAACACACCAAAAAAGATAAAAATACATAAGAACGAAGCAAAGGTTCCAAACTCTGGTTTAGATTTCAGCCATGTCAGTACGCTCATTCGCATCTTACGCTCCCTTAATAAACTTAACAGAGAATCTATGCTTAATAAGTATTGCTGCTATCAAGATTACTCCTACCAAAGAAAAGTATATATATACAGTCATTCCCATCATCACTAACCCAACTCGGAGGGCTGAAATTATTAGAACGCCAAACAATGAACCAATAAGTGTTCCATAACCACCCAAAAGTGAGGTTCCTCCTAACACAGAGGCAGCTATGGCTTCGAGCTCCATGCCTTGACCCAATAGGGGGTTAAATGTCTTCAATCTGCAGGCATCCAAGAATCCCGCGAATGATGCAAGAACCGAGCATACAATGAAGGCCTGGATCTTAGTTTTGTTTACAGGTAATCCCATAAGCTCTCCAACAATTTTGTTTCCTCCACTAGCCCTCAACCAGTTTCCATATCTTGAATGCTCAAAAATTAGATGAAAGATTAAAACTGTCACAAGAAAAATCCAAACAGAGTTTAGGAAGGGATCAACGAATCTCCCCCCTGCATTTTCTATTAGTCGCGATTTAATTTGAAAAGGAATAGTTTGCCCACCTGAGAGCCCTAACATTACTCCTCTCCAGAAAAGCATAGTGCCCAGAGTTGTCAGAAAGGAGGGTATTCCGGTCTTTACGGTAATCAAGCCATTAAGGAGCCCTATCATTATTCCGCTTAATATTACAAAGACAAATGCCAGATAAGGATTTACCCCATTTGAAATTGCTGAGACAAAAATAAAAGACCCAAGCGCGAACACTGATCCCACGGAAAGATCGAATTCTCCACCAGTCATAAGGAGAGTTACTCCAACAACAACTATCCCAAATTCAGCTGCCATATTAAGCATCGAACCTATGGATTCTATAGTCAAAAATCTTGGGGCGAACACACCAAAAAAGATAAAAATACATAAGAATGAAATAAGAGAACCGAGTTCTGGAGTAATTTTTATTCTAAGACTCACGCCATAGCCTCCCTTCTACATTTTTCATCAACATTGCTGATGGATATGTGGTCCTTTTTGAAAAAATAGACTCATCCAACTTTCTGTCTCCCTTGGACACCTCAACGCCCATAATAGGAGCGGGTGTCCAAGGGAACAATCTTCAGCGAATCGAGTCAATAAAATACTAGAACCCGTAGCCTTCCTTGATCCGCTTGATTGTTGCATCTATTGTGTATTTATCCGCAATAAATGGGCCTGTAGGTATCGTACCTGTTATCTCAAAACCTTGTTCCTTATACAGATATAGAAGCACAATAGGTAAAAATCCTTGAAGATATTGTTGTTGACCAACTACTGCCAGGCAAGTGTCGTCCTTTATATCAGGTATGAGCTCTGCACATACGTCGTGGGTACAATTGAATACTTTGCCTTTCAGACCCATCTCCTTGATAACTGAACAGGCCGTGTGTGCAACAATCGAATTAAAGTTAAAGATGAGATTTGTTTTTGGATGTCGAACCAGATAAGACCTAGTGATTTCCGCCACTTTTGGCAAGTCGTACGTCACCATCACTTTCTCATAAGTTGCATTTGGCGCCATCTCTTTAAGTGCCGCTATAGCACCTGCAGCTCTCCTTTCATGCACAACATTCCCAGCTTCATGAACTCCAAGCATCACATGATTGACTTCCACTCCAAATTCGTCTTTCATTCTCTTCAACGTATGTTTCATTAGTTCATATCCGCAAGCCCAAGAATCTTCGCCTACATAGGTTTTATATGGAATTCTCTTTTCAGGTGGTCTAAAGTCTGCAACATTGTGGATGATCACCGGGATACCCATCTTTATAGCCTTCCTCAAGATCGGATCAAAGGCTTCGGCAGAAGTTACTGGACAGACGATACCATCAGGATTTGCCCCAACGGCAGCTTCTAACAGCTCTGCTACTTTTTTAATGTCAAATCTTTCTGGACATAAGTAAACTACCTTAACATTCAATAGCTTCCCGGCGTCTTTTGCGCCTCTTTCAACCACAGACCAGAATGGACACCCAGGTACGCCGTGGGTAACCATATAGAAAGTATACTTTGGCTTCTCTGGAGCTGCAGACACCATAGGGCTGGCAAACCAAATAATTGATCCAACCATACTCGCCATAATAGCAATTGTTATTAACTTACTTATTTTTTTCATTTTTTACCTCCTACTTGACATTTACACGGAGAAAAAGCTAACCTTTTGATATACTTCTTTCTTAGAGTATTGGGCCTGATCATTCTCTAATCTTCATCACCTCCTCCCCGGCCCTTATTTTAACCTCCTTCTTTAAGACCCAACTCTATATTAATAATTATTACCCAAAACTTTTCTGTCAACCAACCTTCCTAAAAATCCATCTTTTCCATTTTAAGCAATATTCCAAGCGCTTGCATACAGAAAACTCCTTAAATGCGCAAAGAGGTTTGGACACAGTGTACGTCATACTTCCAGCTAACTCGAATATTAGTCAGCTGGATTTGAAACAATACTAATTTTTATCTTTATTCCACTACCTCTCCCTTTTCCCCTCAATAAAATCATCTCATCCAGTGCCCATCTTGCTTTTTTATCTTTCTTACATCTTCTTGTAGATTCTCTCATCGATTATCGCTAATACTCTCCATACTCCCAGGCTGCCTCAAACATAGCTATAATATTTTCAGGAGAAACATCAGCCTGAATATTATGGCAGGAGGCAAGTAAATACCCACCTCCCGGAGCAAGATCATCTATTCTTCTTTTCACCTCATCCTTCACTTCTTGAGGAGTGCCATAGGGTAAAATCTTTTGAGTATCAATTGCTCCCCAAAAGCATAAGTCTTTGCCAAAGTCTTTCTTTAGTCTTTTTGTATCCATATCTTTAGCAGTTGCTTGAACTGGGTTAATAA
>JAGGVN010000055.1 GCA_021158005.1 Candidatus Aerophobota bacterium
AAGGAGTGGGGATTCCGTGAGAGTGTCCTTTGCGGAAGGTAATAAAAAATTCACCTTGAAAATAGGTAAGATCTGTAAAAGCGTGGTGCATAACTTCAGGATGCTCAGCATCGGAATAGACTTTGCGATAATCACATAGGACCGGTCTGGGAAAATCTTTTACTCCTAATATTGGCAGGATTTCTCCAGCAATAAATGAAGCCATCCCTGACTGCGCTACACCATCAGGAAGATAACCTTTATAGAGATGATCATAAGCGAGGTGATTATTAAGAAAATAGCGGTTAAGATCAATTAAGGGAAGAGATTTTTCTTTGGCTAAGGAGCGGATAAGATTAGCTAAGGTAGATAAGTTAGCCTGATACTTACGCATTTCATAGAAAGTATATCCAGCACCGGTCATTCTCTCCGAGAGAGGAGGGGGAGTAATAAGGATAGGGGTAGAGTTCTGGTTAATAATTTCTTTTACTATCCTCTTTAAGTTCTCCCTGAAAGTTTGAGGTTTAACACCCTGGAGAATATCCTCACTCCCCAGGAGAACTAATACATAATCTGGTGAAGATGAGAGGAGCTTATTCTTTAACTGATTAACTACTTTCAGGGTGGTATTTTCTCTCTCTCCAGCATTAGTTATCTTAACCTCACCTTCAATCCAGTCAGAAAGAATCCGCTCTAAGATAGAAGACCAGGTCTGGGTAGGACGCACTAAATTAACTACCTTACTCTTATACTGAAAGCAGTTATAAAAGAGGTCAAGTTTAGCCTCGGTGCCTTTAGCTACTGAATCTCCCAAGATAGTAATTTTTATCTGAGCCATTTTATCCTCCTTACTAATATCGATATTCTTTAACGGTTTCATACATAGTCAGAATATTTTCTACTGGCGTATCTGCTTGAATTGCATGAGCCGGAGAGACAATATAATTTCCTTGATTCCGGCAGATGTTTACTAATTTCTGGACTTCATTACGTACTTTCTCCGGTGTCCCTCGGGGTAGTAAATACTGTTCATCAATACTCCCATGAAAGGTGAGTCGATCACCAAAATAAGAATTTAGCTTAAGAAGATCCATTCCTTTGGCTTTTGGCTGGATAGGATCCAGTATATCTAAACCCATCTCTATGAAGTCCTCAATCACGGGGAAAATAGAGCCACAAGAGTGATAAAAAGTCTTAAGTCCCATATCTTTGAAGGGACGAATTAATTGTTTACTCCAGGGTTTAATATGTTTTCGCCATAAATCAGGCGAGAGCATCATTCCCCGTTGTGTCCCTATATCGCCTCCACTTCCAATAATATCAATCTGCCCTCCAGATTCTTCAATAGCGCGGAGAGCCCTTTTTTTATAAAAATCTGTTACATAATAGCAAATAGCTTCGGCAATATCGGGGCACTCAACTAAATCCATTAAAAATCTTTCCAGACCCCGCATATACCAGGGAGATTCAAAAGAGCCTCCGGCAAAATAGATAACAGCATAGCGGTGGTCTTTATTGAGCGTAGCAATTTCTTCTTTTAAATGAGAAAAATCAAACCAGTCAAGACTGGGCCAGGAATAATTTTTTATCTCTTTTACAGTAGTAGCCTTAGCGAGGGGATGAAAGACTATCTCATTGTAAATACCGTATTGGTGTTTAACCGGTTTCCATACCACTCCGAGAAAATCCCTACCTGCTTCTTTTACACTGGTTACTCCCACCATATCTTTAGGACCCACAAAACGGGGTCCTACATAACGAATATCTACTCCCAGATATTGCCGCAGAAGTTCATCTTCTTCTATTCTCAGATATTTCTTTAAATTTGCATTGGCTTCAGGAGTTGCCAGGTAGTTGAGCGGAGGTCGATCGGGAACCTGGTGATTTATTGCTCGCATCACTCTCTCTCATAAGGCTCCATTTTCTTACCTCTGGTTTTATTATGAAGAATATATAGTTTGTTGGTTCATTCCTCAATTTTTTCATTAAAACAAAAATTTATCATATCTTAGCTAATTTCGAAAAGTTTACCAATCTCTCAACTTAAATTTAGATTTAGATAACTCTTTTCATTAAATCTTCCTATATAATCCATCTTTTTATTAATCGGATCAATAATCACTCTGGCATAGGCTTTATGGATCCCAGCTAAAGGATCAATAAAATAAATACCCTCTACTTTCTCGCAACTCGGATAATCATGGTGTCCACCGTTAAAAAAGATATTAGCAGAGCGATGAATCTTACCTTCTTCATAGGTTCCTTTAAGAATCTTTAGTAGTTCATCTACTTCTTTATTATCCTGAGTTCTACCCTTAGGAGGACACCACATATGAGCATGGGCAAAAACGATTGTCAGGCCAGGAGCTTTATCCAATATCTCTTTTAGCCATTGTTTTTCTTCTTCACGAAATATTTGTCCCCCGGTTCCCGGATGATAGCATTTTAAACTTTTGCCCTCTTGTGCGCACCAGGTATCCAGAACAATGAATGTTATTGTTGTCCCCTTATGGAAATACTCCCATGAATAGTATGTTTCTTGATAACCATGGTATCTTCGCCACTTATTTGCATCGTTATCAAAAAAACCACACTCATGGTTACCAAAGACATAATAGCAGGGACAAAGACTTTCTAATTGCTCCCATATATCTCTGTATTTTTTATCATAGCGGGCATCCGTATCTCCATTAAAGAGTATGAATGAAGGAGGGGAAGAGTTCGTATATTTTCCTTCACCTCTTACCTCTTTTAGAATCTCCTTTAACACTGTATCTGTGTGAACGCCGCGAGCAGGATCCTCATTTGGATGTAATTCTACTTCAAGATCTGCGGAAAAAAGAAATTCTATAGTTCTTGTTCCCTTAATCTGTTTCATCAGTATTTCCTTCATTTTATTTTCTTCTTTCTCAGGATTTTTTCCAGTGACTCCTGGGTTACCAATTCTTTCTTTATCGACTTTTGCTCTATTTTGAAGATAGTCAATAGATCTTATAGTCTCCCCGCTTCTCACCCTTCCGGAGATTTTCCCTATAACAATCTTCTGAAAAGTGCCTGGTTGTTAGAGATATCATTTCTTTATTATCTTTACTCTAACCTTCTCTATGAAGTTGAAGAATGATCCATCTGGACAATAACCTTACCTTTGTCTTTTTGTTTCCTCTATCATAATTTCAGCTACTCTCCTCCGCTCTTCAGGGATAAGAAACATTCCTTCAAGAGAACTTATTTTGTTTTGTCCTCCTGTAAGTTCCGTATTTTCTCCGTTTTCTTCTAAACTCTATGTCGAAAATCTTATCCTAAATTATGAATTTTTTTCTCAACTTTTTAGAGATCTCCGGAGGTGACTTTCAGGTTTTAGAAGGAGTTGAAAAATCATCCCCTTAGCACTAAATAGTTTTCTTCTAATAGAGTGACTCTCTCTAATATTTTGGAAATTGCTCTTCCTTTTACTAAAAGACTACGTTTGCTTCTAAGGAAGAATATCCGCTTCCTGGTAGCGTAGTAGAGCTGTGTGCAATCCCCAACCTTTATATCCCTGACCCTGATAGGAATAATAGGCAGTGCAGATTGTTCCGTCATCTAACTGTACTGAACTGGGATAACCTACTTCTCCATTTTCTGCATCTCCCACCAGCATAATTTTATGTTTAATATCCCAGGTTTTTCCTTCATCATAACTTAACATCGCCTCAATCCCAAATGGTGGATGGCGCCGGCCATAAGTAAGAAGAATTTTACCACTTTGAAGGAGTAAAAGATCAGCCGGATGTTCCATATATCCAGTAATCTGCCTTACCTTACCCCAGGTGCGTCCACCATCTACAGAATCAGTCTGCCACAAGGAAAATCCTTTTTCATTCCGTCGAATCATAGCTATAGCTCTACCCGAAGGTAGATAAAGATAAGCTGTCTCATTGGAGAGTGGTCTCTTGGTAAAATCTCCCCAGGTTTTACCAAAATCGGTGGAACGGGCTATATATCCTGAGCGTAAATTTAAACAAATAGTTCCCCGGGGATATTCAATTGATTTACCATACACCCCCGTACCTACCTCCGGAGGAAGTTCTTCTATCAACTTAGCCTCACTCCAACTATATCCATTATCTTGAGAGCAGGTAATCCATACATTTGGCTTATTTTCTTGGTATTTCTTTTCTGCCTTATTTCTGGAATAGACTCCATTAATATATGCATCGAGTTTATGGAAAGCGACCAGAATTGTTCCATTGGAACATTGAATTGCTGAAGGATTACGATCATCTGGACCTTCACTCACGATTGTTAATGGCTGACCCCAGTGTAATCCACCGTCCTGAGAGCGAATACAGTCAAGACGCCCACGTTCTCCCATATGGTAGTCCCCTCCGCGAACAATAGCTAATAAATCTCCATTTTGGAGTTTAAGTAGCACAGGGAACATTGTCATAGGAGCAATAAGGTACCGCTTGACTGAACGCTTCTCGTAAATATGTATCTCACTTTCTATTTCCCATTTGTAATTCATTTTTTTCACCTCTCTGGAATATACTTATGCTTTTATATAAAAGCTCCAGTTGAGATCTCCAATTGTGGTTTAAGATATATCCAGAATTTTGAAAGAGTATTTAAAAGAAGAGATAAAGTAATTTCTCTTAATAGCCAATTTATGGGTAATTCACTTTGAATGAATGACCTTCTTCTCCTTTATATAATTTTTGTTCAAAGTGTCTAATGACTTCTAAGATAATGCTTTCACTAATCTTCTCCAGGCTAAGTTGAACTTCTCAATTCTTCTCTCGTACCCTGTTATTGAAGGAAGAATAGAGCTGGTAATCTCTTGAGCTAACCGGGGATTTTTGTCCGATAAAGACCTCAAAAGTTC
>JAGGVN010000122.1 GCA_021158005.1 Candidatus Aerophobota bacterium
ATGTAAAAATCTTCTCCTCTCCATTCTCCCTCGCTCAGCGTAACTTCTTTTTCGAGAAAAGGCTCTGGAGAAAATATTCTTGAAGGCGCCTTCTCAAACTCTTCTTTAAATTGCTCTACTGAATCTCTCAATGTATCGGGAAGTCCAGCTAACTTACCCGTATCTAACATCATCACCTGATCTTGATCATTTATCTGGGAATGCACCCAAAATACTTTTCCGTCAAAAACTATTACCTGCTTCTGGTTTACTGACTTTTCTTCCTCCTTCTCCGAAGAGGGAACCATCTTCATCTCCATTCTAAATTTACTCTCTTTGTTCCATATTTTACCCTCTCCCTTAAATTTATTTTTTCCATTAATCCCTTCCATTAAAAAATTTGCTTGAAAGCTGGTGATTTTCTCATAGGTATCATTAATTTTTTTCATAATTTTTTCTACATCTTCCGCCTGAGCTATACCTATGGAAAAAAATATTCCTGAAACTATTATCCCCACACTTATCCTTATTATTTTTCCCATTTGTCTTATGTCTCCTTTTCCATAAATTTCATCTAAATATTTAGCAAAGCGGGTTTCTGAGGCAACTTATTTAATTCCTATGAACTCTAAAATGGTCATATCCTTTTTCTTGAAGAGATATTCTCTTCCCCCTCTTCTTTATTAAACTAATCCCTTCTTCTTTTTCTAATATTTTTCCTATTAAATAGACAGAAAATCCCAGTTTTTCTATCTCTTCTCTCTTGTCCTCGGGTACGGTAAAAAGAAGTTCGTAGTCTTCCCCACCGTAAAGTGCCCACTCCAGGGAAGATGCTCCTACTCTCTTAGCTACCTCTTCACTAACAGCGGAGATAGGGATCCTCTCTTCCCAGAGAATTGCCCCTACTCTACTTTCTTCAGTAATTCTACGGAGGTCGGAGATTAACCCATCACTAATATCTATAGCGGATGTAACTACTCTCTCCTTAGCTAAGATCTGTCCTTCTCTCAATCGAGGAGAAGGAAGAAGATGTTTTCTTTCCAGAAATTCTCTTTTCTTTAAATCTATCTTTAAATCAGGTTTTCTTAAGCAATCCAGCCCTGCTCTTGAAGAACCTATCTCTCCTGTAGTATAGATTAAATCCCCTTCTCTTGCTCCTGAGCGGAGGAGAATATTCTCCCTTTTTACTTCTCCAATGAGAGAAATAGTAATAGTAAAAAAAGGAGAGTGGACTATATTTCCCCCTACTATGTTTACTCTATACTGAGAAGCTATTTCTTTAAGTCCTTCGTATAAATCCTCTATCCTGAAACTTTCCGTCTCAGAAGGCAAGGACAAAGAAACTAAAGAATAAAGAGGATTTCCTCCCATAGCGGCGATATCAGAGATATTTACTGCCAATGACTTCCATCCCACCTTAAAAGGAGAAGCATAATCCCATTGAAAATGAACATTTTCCACCAGGGTATCAGTAGTTAATAAGGTTAATTTCTCTCCATCTATTTCTACGGCAGCGGCGTCATCCCCTATTCCTACAACTACTCTCTTTCTTTCAAATTTGGATAACTCTTCTTTTATCTTCTTTATAAGTCCAAATTCACCTATTTGTGTTAATTTCATCAAATATATCCACCCTGGCCTACTCTTCAATCCTTTACTATCTCCTTTAAAACTTCAGACCAGGGCTCTGTCCCCCTAATAATAAACCCTGAATCTAATGCTTTATAACCTTTTCTTGTTGTCTTTATAAAGTCTTGATACCAATCATTTAAAATCTTTATTTCGAGAGTTTAAACCCGTATAACAAACCTTACTATCTCGTGTATAACTGGGGTGGGAGGATTCGAACCTCCGAATGGCGGATCCAAAGTCCGCTGTGTTACCGCTTCACCACACCCCAAATAAAAGCTATTTATAATGGGCATCCGCAAATTAAATATTTACTCCAAAATCTATAGAGACTATTGGATTATTCTCTTTTTCTTCAGAATAAGCAAAATCTAAGTTAAAGAAACCTACATCTATTCCCAGTCCCCAGCAAAAAGTTCCTGCGTTTAAACCCGCTCTTAATTTTACTAAATAAAAATTTATTTCTGTCCCCAAGTGAAAAGTTCTCTCCTCCTTGAAGAGATTATGAACATCAACAGAGAGAATAACTTGAGGAGTAGGTCTATAAGATAGACCGACATTTATTTTTCGGGATAAAATTAATTCTTCCTCAAAATTTTCAAATTTTATCCCCGGCTCAAAAATATCCTTTACCTCCATTCCTATAGTTAATCCCGTCCCTTTTAACTCATAAAGCAAACCTATATCTCCGGAAAAAATTGGCTCAGCGTCACCTGTCTGCTCCGGATCTATCTCCTGAAGCTGTCCTGTAGGTAGTAGAAACTGAAAATGAGAATAATGTTTAAACCCCTTGAAGAAATATTTTAAATTTCCCCCCACCCAGAGAAAAGATTGAGGTAGTTCTGTAGCCACAGTTAAATAGAGAGGAATAAGGAGAGTTTCCTTATCCTCAATTTCTATAGAGAAAGTTTTCTCATCATAGTTAAATTTAGATACCTCTATTTCCGTTTGAGGAATGGTAGTAAGAGCTAATCGAGAAGTTACGAACCCCTCAAGAGTAAGAGTAGGAGCCGAACCAAAAGGAGCCTCAACTTCCTTAAATAAATTTAGCACCTCTGCGTATTCTTCCTTCTGAAAAGCTTTAGCTATCTGATAAAACTTTTCCCAGCTTTCCCTATTCTTTATAGTTATACTTAGAGATGAGCCTGTCCGAAGATTCTTTATTCTGGATAAACCAGCAGGGTTCCAGAAAACACAACTGATATCATCAGCAACAGCTGTGAAAGCCCCTCCCATACTCAATGCCCGTGATCCTGGAGAAGTAAAAGCTAAAGCAAAATTACTCCCTATTATTAACACCATACCCGCTACTAAAAATTTTATATATCCTCTCATCTCTTTAATCATACGAGAACTTATTTGAGGGAGGAGATATCCCCCCTCAACGCTGAAGCTGCTCCCCCCTTCTGTTACTTAAGTTGAGAGGTTAAGCAAGCGAGGGGATTAACAAAGAAAATTCCTATGCTTTAAATTTATATTCATAACTCGTTACTGAGGGACACCTCTCTAAATAAAGACTATCTTTATCGGGGATAAACTCTTATTTTTCATTTCCTTATAGTAGCTACCAGCCTCAAACCCTGTATTCAGAGGTAACAATCTTCCTTTAGAGAAAGTAGACTCTGTGTGCTTACCTTGCTCATAAGAGAGAACAAAATTATCTTAAGAATTATCGGGTTTATTCTAATATTAAATTAGTCTCCGTGCTCTTTACTCCCTTGAGAGCTCTTAATCTATCCACTACTATCCCGAGAATATCTTCATAACTGGGAGCTTCAATTAAGACTAAAATGTCCTGATCTCCAGTAGTTAAATCCGCCCTCTTTACCTCATCAAACTTCAAAAGAGCATCTCGCACACTTCTCTCTTTTCCTGCCTCTACTTTAACCTTTAAATAAGCTTTTGCCATTTTTTTCACCTCTTTCTTAACTCTTTTTTAAAATTTTCTTTATCTCGGGGAGAGAAATAATCTACAATTAAGATCCCCTGAAGGTGGTCTACTTCGTGGAGAATAACGCGAGCAAGAAGGTCCTCTGCTTCCATTTCTATTTCTTTTTCTCTTTCATCCCATCCTTTAACCCACACTTTTTTTGCTCTTTTTATCCCTACAGTAACCTGAGGCACTGAAAGACAACCTTCCTCAAGAAAGCTCTCTCCCTCTTTAGCGAGGATTAAAGGATTAGCCAATTTTATTAATCTATTCCCTATGTCCACTACTATCATCTGCCGTTCTATACCTATCTGAGGAGCAGCTAATCCTATTCCTCGGGCTTTATACATCGTTTCCGCCATTATAGAAAAGATTTTTTGCTCTTGAGGACCTATCCTCTCAAGTCTTTGACTTTTCCTTCTTAATATGGGGTCTCCATATTTTCTAATTTCATAGACAGGCATTTTATTGAGAGCAAATTTTGTTATTTTTATCTACTCTAATAATACGCATCTTCATCTTTTTCGCTTCTTCTTCAGTAGCTAAAACATAAGAAACGATTATTATCTCATCCCCAACCTGAGCCAATCTTGCCGCTGCTCCGTTAATACAGATTATTCCTGAACCCTTTTCCCCGGAAATAGCGTAGGTGCTGAATCTGGCTCCATTATTTAAATTATATATTTCTAATTTTTCTCCGGGTAAGATCTCCGCTGCTTGCATCAAATCTTCATCAATGGTAATACTCCCCTCGTAATTTAACTGCGTCTTCGTAACTCTTGCCCGATGAATTTTTGAACGACACATTATTTTAAACATAATCTTCCCCCTAAAATTCCATCTTCAAGGAGATGCGATGAGTCTCTCCTAAATCGGCGTAAGATACATAAGCATAATCAATTCCGAGATTACTCCTCTTAAAACCTAACCCGGCAGTAATACTGGAAGAAGGAATATCCTGACCTGTTTTGTAACCTCCTCTTAAAGCTAAGGTATTTCCTACCCACCACTCTATTCCTACAGAATAATAGAGAGGTTCATCCTGAGGTTTGTTTATATCCATAGCTAAATTCATCCTCTCCAGGTTTACAGAAAGACCAGCTTTCATAATAAGAGGGAGAGGGTCTTCGCCCAGTTTTGAGCCAATATTCTGGATACTTACTCCTAAGGAATAGGAATCAGTAAAATCCAACAAAATTCCCAGGTTAGCCAAATAAGCAAATTGGGTATCATTCTCAATGACTTCCCAGAGCACTCCTCCACTCACTCCCCATAGAAGATTAGGGGATACCTTATAGGCATATCCCGCCATAATCTGGGAGTCAGAAGCTCCAAATTCTCCGGTAGGTTGCCCGTAAATATCTCTTCCTTCCATTGTTCCCATATCTACATAATTTATAGCTATTCCCAACACTCCTCTCTTAGAAGGATAAGATACACTTATGTATCCCTGACTTATATCCTGGAACCACCGGTTATACATAACTAAAAACTCATTCTTTTTTATCCGAGCTAATCCCGCGGGATTCCAATACAGGGAAGTCCCATCATCAGTAAGAGAACAAAAAGCATCTCCCATCGCTGTAGCTCTTGCCCCTACGCCAATCTTTAAAAAATTAGCGGCTGTAGTCCCCGCACCTAAGGCACAGGAGCTAACACTTAAAATTAAACTCAGGATAAATATTCCTCCTACCCATCTTCGTTTCTTCATTACTTTAACCCCCTTTAATATACCTTCATTTTAAAATAGCGATCTTTCCGATCTTTTTCTCTCCTATTTCATTGGTAATTACATAAAGGTAAATACCGCGGGATATCCTTTCGCCATTCATATTTCTCACATCCCAGCTTAAATAAGACTTATTTTGTGTAGATCCCTTCCATTCGTAGACTAACTCTCCATTCAGAGTAAAGATAGAGAGCTTTATATACTCATTCAGTCTAAGTTCATCAAAGACTATTTCGTTTTTACCTCCCGAAGGTCTAAAAGGATTGGGATAAACCTTCACATCCTCTAAAGTCAAACCTACAGGAGAAAGAAGAGGTAAATTAAGTCTCCCGGCTCCATAAATATTATCCTTACCAGAAACTCCCAGATCTTTAGCCCAGCTTTCTAAGGTTTTCTGGAGCTCATCCACGGATAAGCTCGAATATCTTGAAAGGAGCACGGCCGCCGCCCCGGCTACATGAGGAGAAGAAGAGGAAGTACCCAAAAATGCACCTGGACCATAAGTAAAAGTACTTACTCCGTCAGGACCGCTTATATCTGGTTTTATTCTCCCATCATTTGTAGGACCTTGAGAACTGAAACTCTCCTGGGGTCCTGTTGCCCAGTTATGCCAGTTAATAGCGGCTACACTCATTACCCCGGCTGCATCAGCCGGACAGGTAAGGCTGTGCTCGGGAGTTTGATATTGAAGGTCATGATAGAAAGTAAATATCTTTAACTGGTTACTCCAGGTAGTCTTATAATTATAAATAGCTATATGATAAGTTCCGGAAGTCTTGGCCTCATAAATAATAGATTCTGTAGGCTCTTTTATTCCATCTTGAATATTTTCAGAAGAAGCTACTATAGAATGATCAGGACCCAGTAAATAAAGGTCATAGTCCTGGTCTGTATAGGTCCAGCAATCCCAGGTTAAGTGGATTACCACCCAGTCTCCACTTTCTAAATGAATAGCATTGGTATCATCTCCAGGAGAAAAATTATGCCAGCCGTCGTCATCCGTATCTACAAAAAAATCCTGATAATGCCTCCTGGCACTATTACCGGCAGAATTTACCCAGAGAATTCCCTCTTCCCTCGCTTCATCAACAATTTCGCATATTACTCCCGAGCCATCAGTGAAATTAAAATTAAACCAGCCCACCGAATGATTGATAATCTTTATACCCTGTAAAACACACCAATCTTTAGCATTCTCTAAATCAACTTCATCACCTACTTTAACTAAATAAAGTCGAGCTAAAGGAGCTATATCATAAACAATTTCCGCTACGGCAGTTCCGTGCTCTGTATCTGTTTCTATTCCCCATCCGGTAAAATCCATAGTAATAACATTATAAGGTAATTCTCCCCTTGCTTGAGCCGCAGTTAATTCTACAAATCCAAGGTCAATAATAGCTACCTTAACATATTGACCTCGATATCCCAGATAATGATAATTCGGTGCCCCACTAAGATTTACTCCTTCACTAATAGTTAAAGCTAAGGGTTTAGCCGGAAGTCTAATATAAGAAATTCCGGCAACTTTTTGAGCAATTTCCCCAAGAGAGCTCACCGGAATCTTTGCCCGGATAAAGTGTCGGGAAACTGCTTCTATTATTCCTCCATAAAGAGTTACTCCTTCTTGATCAATAACTTCGGTCTCCTTTCCCGGAGGAGGATTTAAAATTACGGTAACTTTTTCATCCTCAAAAGGAATTTCTCTTTCCCGGGCAAAATCCTGAGCTAATATTTTACTCTCAGCATATTTTTTAGTAAGTTCTCCGAGGATGCTTTCCATCTTCAAATAAATCTTCTTGGGAGGAGGAGAAAAAGATAAATCCATCCCTGTGCAAATACCACTTAACATAACTAAAAGAACAAAACTTACGAAAAAAAGTGCCTTCTTCACGAGAGTTTCCTCCACTTTCCCTTAAATTTAGAGTCTACATCTGTTTTCTTAAATTAAGAACTCTATTTATTATATACCTACCAAAGGAGAAGTCAATTTTACCTTAAAACGCCTACGAGTTTGGTTACACTCTCTTGTCTATCTCCAGCTCGGGCAATAACCTTTAAGATGTATACTCCATTATTTACCTCTTCGTTAATCATATTATCTCCGTACCAATCCCATCTTTTCTCTTCTCCTCCGATAACCGACTCTTTCTTTTCCTTCACTATCTTCCCTTTTAAATTGAAAATACGAAGGACAACCTCTCCGGATTCTGTTAGAGAATAAATAATGGTAATAGGATTCCCACCACGAAGTATCCGATTACTGCGGATAACAGTAGAAAGAAGTTTATCGGGATTATATTCCAGCTTTATGGGTTTGGAAGGATTGCTCTTATTTCCAGCACGGTCAGTAGATTGCCCTTCAAGAGAGTTAACTCCTTTATTTAAATAGACCATTCCTTTATTAAAATTACCTCCGGCATCAGCCATAGCTACTCCTGAAGAGTATCCGTTAACAAACACTTCTACGGAAGCATAAGACTCAGTATTTCCGTATAATTCTACCATTCCCGTAGTGGGATTGAATGACTCTACATAAAGTTTTGGTGGTAAAGGAGAAATAGTATCATAGGTAAAATAAAAATCTAACTCTCCGGTATCGCCTAAGATATTCACCACTTCTATTTTTACCCAGTAAAGGCCATCTCTTTCATGTTTATCCTCTCCCGGATCAAAAATAGGCTCCGGATAAAAGATAAATTCTGCCCATCCTTCTCCCTGGTTAAAAGAAGGAACCCCCTCAACTTCTTCAGTCACGGGTCCATAAGGTTTCCTCTCTATCACCTTATATAAGATAATACTGGAGGAAGTTTCGTTAAGGGAGATCCCCTCCCGAAGATTCAGTAAAATATAAATCTCATCAATTTTACTATTGGAGAAAACAGTAGGAGAATCAATATTAGTAGAAGAGAGAAGATTATAAAGTACTTTTCTCTCATATTTTATATAAGCCTGGGAAACTTCTCCAATAGGAGTGGTATTATCTAAAGTGAGGGTAATAGAACTAGTAGCGGAGTTATTACCGGGATCGGTGGCTGTAACGGGCACAGAATAATTACCATCTGCCCTTCCATTAATGGGACTAATAGTATAAGTAATACTGTAGAATCCTTTTTCTCCTTCTTCATCAGTATGCCCGTCTCCATCATTATCCTCTCCATCAGAAGCCCA
>JAGGVN010000046.1 GCA_021158005.1 Candidatus Aerophobota bacterium
CCATAACTTTAGCATAGGCAATGGGAAGCTCATCCACAATCACAGCACCAAATTTTAAAGGAGTACGTGCATGTGTATTCACTTTAAAAATATCTATATATTTTATTCTTATATCACTATCCATAGTAAACCCCCTCGTATTTTTTAATACCTTCTTCTCTTTCAAGATAATTAACAAGACTCTCTTAGTAAGGTTTCACCTCTTCCGGAGAGAGTAACAAAGAAAGACTCTCTTCATCCTTATCCCCACCAGGAGATTTCTTTTCTTCCTGAGAGGAAGAAGAAAAACTCCTAACTCCTACATTTAAGATACGACTACCCATAAACTTCTAATTTTTCAACTGAGAATTAATAAGACTTTGATAGCTTTCACCTGCTTTTTCTAAATATTCCGCAATCATCTTCTCCGGGAAATAAAGAGAATAACCATAGAGATTCTCCAACCTAAATCTTTCAATATTTTCCATAGTCTTCCACTGCCTCATACATAGCTATTATATTTTCTAAGGGGACATCGGGCTGAATGTTATGAACCTGACAGAAGACAAAACCTCCTCCGGGGGCTAAATCTTCAATCCTTCTTTTTACTTCTTCTCTTACCTCCTCGGGAGAAGCTGAAGGCAAAATTTTTTGGGTATCACATCCCCCTCCCCAGAAACTTAATTCTTTTCCAAATTCTTTCTTTAATCTTCTGGTATCCATACCTTTAGCAGTATACTGCTAAAGGATTTAAAATATCAACACCTATTTCAATTAAATCTGGAATGATTTCATAAATAGAGCCATCACTATGAAGGAAAAGATACACAGAGGAGTTTTTCTTGATGAATTGAAAAAGCTTTTTATGATAAGGCTTTATCCTTTTCCGATAAATTTCTGGAGAAATTTGGAGAGCATCTTGAGTGCCCAGGTCATCGTTAACATTAATTATCTGAATATAAGGACCTACTTCTTTAATATATTCCTTAAATCTTTCAATATAAAAATTACAAAGAATTCCCAGGATAAAGTCACTTAGCTTCGGATTAGTAATTAAGTCTATCAGAAAGAATTCTATCTTTCCAACCCCTTGGTTTTAAAAGAAGAGATATAACATCAGCTTTAACCCTTTTTAAAACTTTATCTTCCACAATGGCAATTTGCTGAAGGGGATCGTATATTTTAAATTTTTCTCTTTTTAACCCCAGGTAATTTTTGAGCCGATTGTAAGCTACAGCCGTTATTCCCGTAGAATCCATTCCCCCTAAATCTATGGGAACTCGGTCTGGCTCCCTATGTTTTAGGGTAGTTAATATCCTCTGGCGAGAAGTCATCCTTCCCTTCTATTTTTAGCCAAATTCTATCTACAACTATTGATAAATAATTTTAACTAATTTTTCTGAGAGGAGCAAGCTGATTATGTCCTATAATTTCTGTAAAAAGATTGCTCCTTGACAAAGGGGCCACTATTCCTCCAAGATAAGGATAAAGTTAAAACCTTATCAAAAAGGAGGAACTCCTGACCCATTTACGACAATTATTGACAATCGTTTATAATCATCTATAATCTTTTTCATAGAATCTTGACATTCTTTAAGTTTTTATATATAATAGATGTCGTCGTTCAGTACGCAAAGATGCGCTTATGAGGTAAGAGAATGGCAAATGAGATAATGACCGTAGAGCAGTTGGCTAAATATCTTAATGTGGGCGTTACTACAATTTACAAGTTAGCCAACGAAGGTAAGATTCCTGGCACTAAAGTCGGGAACCAATGGAGGTTCAGAAAAGAAAAGATTGATGAATGGTTGGATAAAGGTGGTAGGACTTCTTTTAGAAGGCAAAAACAGTGATAATAGCAAGAATAATGACTGTAGAAAGAGTTAAATTTAAGAGAAATTCGATCAAAAAACTGAATACCTCAGGAACTAGTATAATATATGGAACTTATGTGAGGTAATTCCTTTTCAAAACGAGGTGGTATAAATGGAGAGAAAGATTTTGAAAAATAAACCTCTGGTGGAGGCAATATTTGAGTTACGATGGGCACTCAGAGAACTGTCTCCTGGGATGAAAGTAGACCCACATTATAAAATACTTATTGGGAGGATATATGATAGAGTTAAAGATAAATATCCTTTTCATGAGCAATTACCCACTGCAACCATGCCAGATGAAATTGCTGGTTATGTTGTTCAACATCGATTCAGAAAAAGTAACGATGCGTGGCCTCTTATTCAAATAGGGCCTGGAATTATCACCTTAAATGATACGGAGGGATATGTATGGAAAGATTTTGAAAAAAGAATTTCTTATATTCTGAATATACTTTTTGAAGCATACCCAGATGCGGAAAGTAGTCTGAAGATTAGTGGGCTATTATTACGATATATTGATGCTGTTGATTTTGATTATGAAGAAAATAATATTTTTGTTTTTCTGAAAGAAAAAATGAAGATGAATATAGAGATACATAAAGAACTATTTAAAGATACCGGAGTCAGTGAACTACCATTAGGATTTAATTTAAGATTTTCTTTTCGCTCTGTAAAGCCTAAGGGAGCGATACATTTACGATTTGTTCGAGGGAAGAGAAGAGATCAAAACGCTTTAATATGGGAGACACAGACTCAGTCAATTGGAGATGATGCTCCTAATACCCAAAATGAGATTATAATATGGGTAAAAGAAGCTCATGAGATAACAGATAACTGGTTTTTTAAGATGATAGAAGGAGAATTAATGAGGAGGTTTGAGTAATGTCTAATTTGACATTGGAAAATGTCACTTACCAAGATTATTCAATTCAATATCCCTCTGCTACAAGTTCAAGGATAGAAGAGATAGATAAAGAAGAAGAACGGGATTGTTTGTTGTCTATGTGGGCAAAAAGGAGACAATTAAAAGATTCCATTTTCTATCGATCTTTATTTCCCTTACTTGAAATTGATTTATCTTCGGTGCAACCACATTTTGAAATAAATAATGAAACATCCTCTATGCAAGAAGTTACTGAAAAGACTTTCCTTGAAGAATTAATGTTGGAATATAACGTAGTAGTTCGTATTCCTCCGAAAAGAAGGTATACAATCCAAATGAAGATAGAAAATAGAAGAAGGGGAGTTCCAAAAATTGTTGAGCCAGAGGGACTTGCATGATGGAGAATATGAAAAAATATCCATGGTATGAAATAGTCAATGGGAGTTCACCTCTTCTACAAGGTGATTTTGTAGATTCTTGTCCTGTGGTAGTTCCTCCTACAGCAATAGAATCGGAAAAGGTATCAGCTGAAGTTATTGAATATGATGTAGTTATAATGAGCTAATCATGTGATCTTGTGCAAAAGAAACTCGATTTGGTTCTTGTGTGTCCAATTTGGCCATTAAAAGAGTTTGAGAATAGAAGTGACTTTTTTAAGAGTAGAAAAGGGAAAGAAGCATTAAGACAAGGAAATGTTCCAGGATATCATTTACTAAATAAATGCAATTTTGATTCATTTAATAAGGATTATTTAGTAGTTGATTTTCGTAGTGTTTATAGTGTGCCTTTTGATTTTATTGTGGACTTAGCTAAAAAGAAAGGCAAACGATTACGGTTATTACCGCCTTACAGAGAACACTTATCTCAAGCCTTTGCAAGGTTCTTTATAAGAGTTGGCTTGCCGGTAGATATTCCTCAATTTGACCGATAATTGTAGATAGGAGAAAATATGATAACCGAAATTGAGGCAAAAGAAGTAATAGTTGGGAAATTATTTAGCCCAGATTTTATGTTTAAAATACTAATATATCAGAGACCATTAAGCTGAATTATGTCCTATAATTTCTGTAAATTTATGAGGCCTTGACAAAAAAGGCCATCTTTTCTTCAAGATAAGGAGAAGAAACAAATCTTATCGAAAGGAGGATTCGATAGCCAGCAGTAATAATAGTTCAAAGCTGGACAAATTGCAAGTAGCTCTTTTAAATGATTGAGAATTTCCTAAGAAGGGGAGCCCAGAGATTTGAATATCTGTTAGAACCTTGACAAAGCTTAAAATTTGGCTATAATGGCACTAAACACTTTTCAAAAGAGAAACGAAATAGAGTTTATTACTTCAAGAAAGTAAAAGAGATATGCTATAGTTAATTTATGGCAAAAGTTAAAGGAGGTGAGAGAAAAAGAAAAAAAATTAATCAGGTCAGAAAAAATAATTAAAAGGAGGAAAAAGAATGAGTAGAAAAATAAGTAAGTGGATAGGGATATTACTAGTAGGAAGTATAGCTTTTAGCTTTTTATCTTTAGCGGCTTTTGCCCAGTTAGGAGCCGGAAAGAAACCACCGGTAGAGAGAACCATAGAGATTAAATGTCCTGTTTACTTTGGATTTGAACTCAAGG
>JAGGVN010000125.1 GCA_021158005.1 Candidatus Aerophobota bacterium
CTATTGGGCTCCGGATCTTTATTCGGGTATGAGCTTCTGGGAAATTGGTTTAGACCCTGGATAATTATGATTCTTCCCCCCGGTGCTTTCCTTACTCTGGGGATTCTCATAGGAATAATGAATATTTCCTCCAGGAGAGAAGATTAAATTAATAAATAGCTTTAAAAGATTCTTCTTAATAGGGAAGCAAGTTTTTTTCTTCTTAACGGTTGAAGATAAGGGCATACCCTTAAGTAATAACAAGGAAATATGATTTTTTTTATCTTTTCCTTTAAATCTTCCTTAGAGATAAGAAGACGCGTTTCCTCTCCTAAAAGATTAACCTCCCTTAACGCTTGACTCAAGCTAATATAATGACCTTTTTTTCTATTCCTTAGTTGTAATTGGGTAGAAATGTAAAGATAAATATCACCCGCCGTAACATTTCTAAAATGGTGAGTTATCTTTTCTTTTTCTATCCTCTTTATAAGAGGTTGGTAAATATTGTGAAACCAATGAGAAGCTGCTTCTTTAAAGGTTATCTTCTCATCCTCATCTTTCTTAAGATAATGATAATGATTCTTTATTTGGGAAAGGATTTCCCCATATCCATCCGGTTTTGATAAATTCAGTCCTTCCAATCCTGTCTCATATTCAAAATCTAATTTCGTATGATAAAGAATATTTTTTAAAGAATCCTGAGGAGGTAAATATTCAATAACATGAGCTTCAAGATACTTCTTCCCTAATTTTCTGGCAGCGGCGATACGATGATGCCCATCCACCACATAATACTCATCTCTAATTTTATATAATTCTACGGGAGGTAAGTTTATGCCCGATTCCAACGCAAACTTTGCCGAATTTAATCTCTCCTGAATATGTTCTCCTTGAGGTTCAAAATTAACATCAAAATCTACACATCTACCTACGCTGCCCGTTATCTTATTTATCTGGACCATTTTAATACCTCTATCTACCCGATAGAGTAAATTTTGCTGACGAGACTCTTCTTCAAAACATTTAAGGAGTAATTTTTTTCTTTTTCGAAGCATTCTCTTTCTTCTCCTCCCCGTGAAGATTTACTTCCATAACATAATACCCGCAGCTATTTATCACTTTTGTCTTCCCTATCAAGTCTATTCTTCCTCCTTTATCATAACCATTACAACCAACATGTCCGTGAATAAAGTAAGAAGGTTTATATTTAATAATTAGAGTCCGGAATGATTGAAAACCCTGATGGCAATAATCTTTTCCCTCGTGAATTCCCTTAGGGGGTGAATGAGTTAAAACAATATCTATCCCTCTTTTAAGCCAGATAAGTAAACTTAATCTTCTTATCTTCTTCCGCATTTGTTTTTCGGTATATTCAACTCCCCTTCCTCCATACCAGAGAGAACCTTCTAAACCCAATATTCTTATTCCTCTGAAGATAACTATCCGGCCGTCGATATTCTTACATCCTTCCGGAGGTCTAAGAGCATAAACAGCGTCATGATTACCTCTTATATAAAACAAAGGTCTTTTGAATTTCTTTGCTAAAAAGGAAAGATGCTCTGGACTAATATCCCCCGTAGAGAGAATTAAATCTATTCCCGGGAACTCCTCAGGAGTAAAAAACTGATACGGTAGGGAAAGCTCCTCGTCTCCTACTACTAAAATTCTCATTTAAAAATCCCTATATTCCAATTCTTCCTTGACATTTCCTAAAAAAGATGATACTGTTTTTCTCATAAAAATGCCGAAGGGGGGAGTTGAACCCCCATGAGGTAACCCTCACAGCATCCTGAATGCTGCGCGTCTACCAATTCCGCCACTTCGGCTTTTCTAAATTTTACAGTAATTATAAAAAAAGTCAAAGAAATTATACTTGAGGGGGAGATATTTCTCCCTCAACGCTAAAGCTATCCTTCTTCTGTTACTTAAGTTGGGAATTAAACAATGAAAGAGCAAAAATATTATCAGGATTACTTAGAAATAATAAGACTATTCCGACAATACTTAGAAAAGAAGCAAGAAAATAAAAAAAATATACTCCATCTTGAAAAGCTTTTTCAAACGGTAAAAAATTGCCAGAAGTGTTCTCTCTATAAGACCAGAACCCATCTTGTTTTTGGCAAAGGAAATCCCGAAACCAAATTAATGCTTATAGGAGAAGCTCCGGGCAGAGAAGAAGACCTTCAAGGAAAGCCTTTTGTAGGTTCAGCAGGAAAACTTTTAACTGATCTTTTAAATAAAGCAGGGATAGAAAGAAAGGATATTTACATTACTAATATTCTTAAGTGTCGGCCTCCCGGAAATAGAGACCCTCATCCTGAGGAAATTAAAGCTTGTTTTCCCATTCTGGAGAGACAGATACAAATAATTTCTCCAAAAATTATTTGCACACTCGGTAAATTCGCCACTCAGGTTCTTTTAAATACAAAAGAAAGCATTACTCATATTAGAGGGAAGTTATTAAAACTTAAAGAAGGGATATTTATTATTCCTACTCTTCATCCCGCCGCCTGTATCTATCATCAAGGATGGCGGAAATTTTTATTAAGCGACCTTTATAAGGCAAAAAGAAAATTGGAAGAGCAGGAATAGAAAAAAGAGAATGATAATACTTGACTTCTTCTCCTTTTTATATTATTTTACAATATCACGGTGTCTTGAGAAAGAAAACTAAAACTCTGATTTAAAAGGTATTATCTACGGAAAAGAAGACCATGAAAATTCTATTCGGTGTTTGCTCCTGGGGATTAGGGCACGCCACAAGAGACCTCCCTCTTATTCGAGAAATGATAAAAAGGGGTCATAAACTCACCATCGTAGGGAGAGGAAGGTCTTTAATCTTTTTGGAAAAAGAGTTAAAGGAAAATTGCTCTTACCTGGACATCCCTGACTATTCTTCTCCTTATTCTAAGAGAGATCTCTTCGTAGCTAAATTTGTAACTTACTGTCCTATTTATATAAATGAGATTGTTGAAGAACACACCCGCATAAAAAAAATTATTAAAAGAGGAGGATATGAACGGATTATTTCTGATAATCGTTTTGGCATTTATGATAAATATATCCCCTCTTTTTTTATTTCTCACCAATTAAGGTTCATTGTCCCGGGAAGAATAAAGCCCCTGGAAAGGGCAACCGAAAGATTTAACTACTTTTTTAAAAGAAAATTTTGTAAATTTCTTGTTCCCGACTATTCACAAAATTCATTGAGTGGTGATCTTTCTCATAATTTAAAATATTTTAAAGAAGATAAAATCGAATACTTAGGACCTCTCTCCGACTTTAAAAAAAGAGAGACAGAGGAAGATATTGATTATTTTATCTCTTTATCCGGGCCCGAACCGCAAAGAACATTGTTAGAGAAAAAAATCCTGAGGCAAGTTTCTTCCTTAAAAGGTAAAATAATTATTACCCTGGGTAAGCCGGAAGTTTATAAAGAGGAAATAAAAGGAAATATCCGTATCTTCACCTTTCTTGACCGAAAAAGGCAGGAGGAGATAATGAATAGATCCCGATTAGTTATTACCAGACCCGGTTATACTACCTTAATGGAATTAGCTCTTCTAAGAAAAAAAGCTTTGCTTATCCCTACTCCAGGCCAAACTGAACAGATTTATTTAGCTAAATATCATAAAGAAAAAGGAAATTTTTATAGTATAAGTCAAAACAAATTAAACCTTCCCCGAGATGTAGAAGAAGCAAAAAGATATTCAGGAATAAATTCTAATGATAAAGAAGACGCTGTAAAAAATTTTATGAAGATAGTATTTGAAGAATGAAGAAAAAAATCTTTTTCTTAATTTCTGCCGTAAGTGGTGTCATTCTAATAATCCTCTTGCTTTTTTTGGTAGATGTTAAGCAAATATTCTCCCAACTGAGAGAGGTAGGACCAGCAGGAATAGGAACTTTCGCCCTAAACATTTTCTTAATCTTTTTACTTGACAGTATTTCCTGGAAACTAATTCTCAAATCTTACGGATATTCCCCTCCTCTAAAAGATATATTTTCAGCAAAAATGGTGGGATTTGCTATCAACTATCTTACTCCCTCAATGTATATAGGAGGAGAACCTTTAAGAACCTACATAATTGCCAGAAGAAATTCTTTTCCCCTGGCACGAGTAGGAGCCACAGTAATCGTCAATAAATTTTTAGAATTATGCGCCGCTCTATGTTTTATTTACTTAGGAACCATCTGGGCTCTTATAAAATATGAACTTCCCCGAGAAATTTATATAGCTGTGCTCTTAGCCAACATTTTTTTCGGAGTAGTTATCGGGATAGTATTGGTCAGTTTTCTCGCTCAGAAAAAACTCTTTACCTCTTTAATAAAACTTATTCAACGAATAAAATTTCTTTCTAAGCCATTAGAAAAGGCTGCTCTTCAGATTTCTGGAATGGAGAACGACATCTTTCTGGCCTTCAAAGAACATCGGAAAAATACGCTACTTGCTTTTGAATTAAATCTTCTCTCCGGTTGTCTCATTTTTCTTAAACCCTTACTCTTTTTTTACTTTCTTAAGATTACTCTTTCATTACCACAACTGGCTTTAATCTTTGTTCTCACTCATCTCCTTTTCGCTTTTCAGGTTACTCCCGGATCGTTGGGAATATTTGAGGTAGGAGGAGTAGGTATTTATAAACTCATTGGAATAGAAGCACCTCGAGCCCTTGCTTACACTCTCACGGTAAGGATAATGGATTTTTCTCAAATAGGGATAGCTGCTTCTTTTCTCTTTCGATTTGGAGCTAAAAATATCTGGAAAAAAGAAAGAAAATGAGAATTTGCTTTGTTTCTGATCAGAGTTTTCCTCCCCGGGGAGGAGAAGGTATCTCTACCCAGAATTTCTCTCTTGGTTTAAGAAAAAAAGGGCATAGAGTAGTAGTCCTTACCTCTAAACCAAAAGATCCTCTGGTAATAGAAAAAATAAAAATTTATAGATTTCCGAGTATTCCTATTTTCTGGGGAAAGGGGTATTTTGGGATTCCTTTATTGAAAGACATTCTCTTCATCTTGAAGAAGGAAAAAATAGAAATTGTGCAAATTAATACCGCTACTTATCTGGGGTGGCAAGCATTAAAAGGGGCAAAAAAAATGAGAATCCCTGTGGTTTTAGGATTTCACGCGCAGATAGAAAATGTCATTCCTCCTTATTTCCCCTCCTTGCCCTTCACCTTTCCCCGAAAAGTTGTAAGAAATTGGTTCTCTTACTTTTACCAAAAAGGAGATTTAGTAATTGTTCCTTCTCATTTTGCGGCTAAAATTCTCCAAAAATATACTCATAATTCTTCGGAAGCATTCACCGTAATAAGTAACGGGTTAGACTTAAAAAAATTTAACCCTCAGAGAATAAATCAAAAGAGAAAGGAAGAATTTAAAAGAAAGTATTCTCTCAAGGATGGGGAATTTATTATACTTTATGTGGGTCGTTTGACTTATGAGAAGAATATTCCCTATCTATTCAAAATAATGAAGAGTTTAAAAGAAAGAAGGAGGGAGTTTCCCGGGATAAATCGAATAAAATTGGTAATTGTAGGTGAGGGATTTCTAAAAAATCAACTGAAGAAGAAAGGAGAGAAAACAGGATTAAAAGAAAATATTATTTTCACAGGATTCATAAGAGAAGAAGATTTACTTTATACCTATGATTGTGCCGATATATTTATTCTTCCTTCTTTTGCAGAACTTCAGAGTATATCTACCCTTGAGGCTATGGCTATGAAAAATGTTATTATGGTTGCAAAGTCTACAGAAAATGCTGCTCAGGAATTGGTTAAAGAAGGAGTTAATGGCTATACCTTTAGTCTCGAGAATCCCGAAGATGCTGTAGAAAAAATTCTCAAAATTTTTCATAATGAAAAGTTGAAAAAACAGATGCAAGAAGAATCTTTTAAAATGGTTCAAGAGCACAATATGAAAGAGAGTATATTAAAATTAGAGGAAATTTACCAAAAATTAATAGGGAGGACCGGGTGAGAAAATGTATAATTTAACGGTAGAAACAGAGTTTGCTGCTGCTCATCGTATAAAAGAAGCCGAAGGAAAATGCGAGAGACTCCATGGACATACCTGGAAAGTTCAAGTGACTCTTCAAGGAAAAAAATTAGATAAGAGAGGAATACTTATAGACTTTAGAGAAGTTAAAAAATTAGTTAAAAAATCGATAGATAAACTCGACCATCAATATTTAAATGAAGTTTTAAAAAATATGGCACCTACAACCGAAAATATAGCTAAATTTTTATTTAAAGAACTCGAAAAAAAAATAGATTCGCAAAAGATAAAACTAAGTGAAGTAAAGGTAGGAGAAAGTGATAAGACCTGGATAAGTTACTCAGAGGAGAAATAAATATGCAACCTATAATTCAAGTAGCTTTAGACTTTGTAAACTTAAAAAGAGCCTTAAGAGTAGCTGAAGCGGTGGTTAAGGAGAAAATAGATTGGCTGGAAGCAGGAACTCCTTTGATTAAGAGTGAAGGACTTAATAGTGTGAGAGAATTAAGGAAAAGATATCCTCATTATACTATTGTAGCCGATATGAAGATTATGGACACAGGTAGAATTGAAGCAGAATCAGCCTTTAAAGCAGGAGCAAATATTGTTTGTGTTTTAGGAGCCGCCGATAATTCTACTATTATTGAATGTGTAGAAGCTGCTAAGAATTATGGGGGGAAAGTAATGGTCGATCTTATTAGTATAAAATCTTTAGAAAAAAGGGCTGAGGAAGTGGAAAAAATGGGGGTAGATTACTTGGGATTACATACTTCTATTGACGAACAGATGAGAGGAGGTGATCCCTTCCAAAACCTGCGAAATATCTCCTCAAAAGTAAGTATTCCCATCGCTATAGCCGGAGGGATTAATTCAGAAACAGCTCCTAAAGCCTTAGAAGCGGGAGCAAGTATTATTATTATAGGAGGAGCCATAATTAAAGCCAAGGACCCCGGGGAAGCTACAAGAATAATCAAAGAGAGTATAAGAAATAAAAAAGTTATTGAAACTCTACTCTTTAAAAGAATAAAGAGTGAAGAAGAAATAATAAAAATTTTTCAAGAAGTTTCCACTCCTAATATTTCTGATGCTATGCACCGAAAAGGGGAAATCAGGGGACTTTTGAAAATTACTCCCCAAACAAAACTAATAGGCAAGGCCCTTACTGTAAGAACTTATCCTGGGGATTGGGCAAAACCTGTGGAAGCTATAGATAAAGCTAAAAAGGGAGAAGTAATAGTTATTGACGCCGGAGGAGTGGGTCCTGCTGTCTGGGGAGAATTAGCTACCCATAGTGCTCTTGAGAAAAAGTTAGCGGGAGTGGTAATAGATGGAGCCATTCGGGATCTCCCTGAAATTGTAAAATTAAAATTTCCCGCTTATGCAAAAATAATTACCCCTGCTGCTGGTGAACCCCGAGGATATGGAGAAATTGGCGTTCCTGTGCGCATAGGAGGAATAACGGTATTTTCCGGTGATTGGTTAGTAGGGGATGCGGATGGGATAATAGTAATCCCTCAAAATAAAGCAATAGAAATTGCCAATAGAGCGATGGATGTCTTAGAAAGAGAAAATCGCATCCGGGAGGAGATTGAAGAAGGAAGAACCCTTTCCTCGGTTATGGAACTTCTTAAATGGGAAAAGAGATAAAATGAAAAAAATTAGTTCTTATGAGAAAAAACAGGAATATGCAAGAAGTATAAAATTACCGGAAATAGAGACGATAGAAAATAAATATTCTGACAAAAGATACATAGTGGAATGTATATTCCCGGAATTTACCACTATTTGTCCTAAGACGCACCTTCCCGATTTTGGAACCATAAAGATACTATACGAGCCTGATAAAAAAATAATCGAGTTAAAGTCACTTAAATTATATTTTGTAGCTTTCAGAAATATTGGGTTTTTCCACGAAAATTTCACTAATAGAATTATGGAAGATATTATCAAGGTAGTAAAACCCCACTGGATATATGTAGAAGCAAAACTTAATAATAGAGGAGGAATTTATACTACTGTTGCCCGATTCTGGAGTAGAGAAGAAAAAGATAATATAGAAAAGACAATTAGATTACTTGAGGGAGGAAAGAGGGCTTCGCCGATTCCTCCGGAATTCCCCCCCACCTCAACGCTAAAGCTACTCCCCCCTTCTGTTACTTAAGTTGGGAGGTTAAGCGAACGAGAGGATTAACAAAGGAAATTCCTATATAATTAATGAGAAAAAGGGGGTGATAAACTTTGGAAGTTGAAAAAATACAGGTTAAAGAAATAATGAGAAAAAGAGTAATTACTGTAAAGGAATCTACCACTCTCAGAGAACTTATAGAAATCTTTGATAAATATACTTTTCATACTCTTCCTGTAGTAGATAAAGAAAACAAAGTAGTAGGAATAGTTGCCTTTGAAGACATCTTAAAAGTTTTTGAGCCCCATCCCTCTTATATTATGGATATGTTAAGGAGAACTCCTCTCTGGGAAGAATATGGAATAAAAGACTTCTTAGAAATAGATATCCCTCCAGAAATAGGAATCCTTTGTGTAGCCGAAGACCTAATGAACACCAATGTAATTACGACTACAGAAGAAGCGACAATTATAGAAGTCTGTTCCCTGATGAAATTAAACAAACTAAGAAGAATACCGGTTGTAGATAAAGAAAGACGCCTTGTAGGTATCGTCAGCTTATTTGATATAATCTTAGCCATATTTAAAGAAAA
>JAGGVN010000144.1 GCA_021158005.1 Candidatus Aerophobota bacterium
ACATACTTGTTATCTTGGTTTTGCAACATCCAGTTAAGCACAACCACATCGTTCCACTTAATGTATTCATTCACATTTGTTGGGTAAAATTCACTTTTTATGGTCTCTTTGAGGCATTCCTTTATTACCTCGTAAAGATGATAATCCAAAATCCTGCGTGTCTTATGAAAATAAACTTCTAAGAACATAAAATACCTTGCGAGGATAAACTGTTCTAAAGCATGTTGCCCACCTTCTTCCCATATAATCGGAGGATTTACGTGAAATCTATGTAATATTGTTTCAAAAAGCCTCTCCAAATCGAATTTCCCATAGGCAACGCCAAGACAATATGAATCCCTTAAGAGATAATCCATTCTATCTATTCCTGCCTCGCCGGTTAATAAGGTAGTAAGTATTGAATCCAACTCAGTAATAGGTTTTCCTCTGCTTGTGGATATGAATTTTATTCTGGCAATAGCCTCCTTATCTAATTTTTTCCTTATTATTTCCCCGATTTCGGACTCTTCTATAATTCTTATTGTCATTTCTTCATGGTCGAGTCCTGGAGCAAGTAACATCATATCTTCACTTACGTGCGAAAAAGGGGGATGACCAATATCATGTAGCATTGCTGATAATCGAAAAATTTTCTTGTCTATTTCTTTTATAGGTAGTCCCTGTGATTCGAGGGATTTAATTAAACGGGCACTTAGCTTTAAAACACCTAAGGAATGCTCAAACCGTGTATGGATGCCGGTAGGATAAACAAAAGGTGTTGTTCCTAACTGATGAATAAAGCGAAGTCTTTGAAATGGATAAGAATCTAATATTTTTGATTCTATCTCATTTAGCTCAATAAATCCATATAAGGGATCTCTTATATTTATACTATTCATTCCTTTCTCAATACACCATCTTAAAAAACCTATAATCCGGTAAATTGGGACACATTGCTGTTTGTATCAATATCTCCTGTCCACAAAGGATCTTCACTTTGAAGCTTATATTTTTTCTTCATTTTCTTTCCTCAATCATCTTCAAAGTTATCTCCTCGATCTTTGCTATAAATTCCTCTGCCTTTTTAAGCCATTCTTCTACATCTTCTCTCTCAAATTTTACAAAATCTTTGTAATCTCCTTCTTGCCTGTTATTCAGCATGTCAGAATAAAACTTCCCAAATCGCCTTTCTATTAGTCCCTTTTTTATAACCTCTCTATTAAAAAGCCCTAGAACACCCGAATGTTTTGAGGACGCTAAGCCCTTGGTTATCAGGAGTGCATTAACCGCATAAAACATGGCATAATAAATGCGGTTTACCGTAGATTCTAAGGTGGCATTATTTATATACTTTTTAGCATCGGACAGTGTATTTCTTGCTTTTTCTAACCGATACCTTGCTAAATCGATAAATTCCTGTTTCATAAACGAATTCCTTCTTTATCAATATTCCAGTGAAGAGGCATAGCATTGGCTAAAGGTGATTTCCAAAAGTCACGATTTTCTATAATACTTCCAAAAACGACATCATATTTTAATCCAACATCGTATGTAATTTCGGTTATTTCTTCTTTTAGTTTCCTATTAATCTGAGAGTCAATAAGAATCAGGATATCAATATCAGATTCCTCATCAGCATCTCCTCTTGCCTTTGAACCATAAAGAATAATCTCTGCATCCGGGAATCTTTCACAGATTTTTTTCTTTAATTCCTGTAATGCTCTCCTTTCGTTTTCCTTAAGCTTCAGTTCCTTAAGTGATTTCATCTCTCCATCTCAATTACAGGAACAACACATTCCATAAGGCTTACGCCACCATGAAGATAGATGTTGTATTTTCCAGGCATAGGCCAGATATATCGAGATTTGACAAGATAATAGCCTGCAAAATCTACCACAAAACCTGCCTGAACAAGGTCTGTAATATCGCATTTACCCATTGGAGTATATCTTGAACTCCCAAATGTTTCTCTTAGTCTTTTCTTTGTGCTATCAGGTACTGAAAAGGAAAATCCCGGTTCTAAACGAATATAACCATGGTCAGAGAGAATGATGATTTTTTTTTGACTCAATCCTCTCCAAAACTTCAAAAATAATTTCTTCAGTCGTTTTATACATATTCTCAAGGTCTGAAATTACTGTGTGCCCTATCTGTATTTTATCTAACATAACATCAGGAAAATAAGACCAAATATAACGCACATCTTGAGAGATTCTGATTTTCTTGGGATTGTTAATCTCTACTACTTTATCCTTAACAGATAAATCGGATTTAGTCTTTTCTCTAAAGCTTTGGGTGTCCGATGGAATGGCAGAAAGAGAGTAGTTTATTTTAGGTGCGATACCCCTTTTTTGTAAGGCGTTAAATACCAAAACACCTTCACGAATACTCATTCCATCCATTACTATATAACAAACATCAGAGGTTCCCTTCTGAAATGGTGAAGACTTATTCAAACAGGCTCTTGGAAGGACATCTGTAAAAAATTCGTCATAAGTCTTTAAAAGGAAATCCTCAAATAAAAAGGCATCTTCTTCACCACGATAATAATACTCTTTCAGATTGCTACCTGCGTTGGTAAGCCAGATATTTAGCAAATTCTCCCAAACTAGGAGAATAGGATTATCACTCTTTATGAGCGATGTTATGAAATCGGTATTAAGTTTCATTTTCTCTCCATAGTTCTACCTCTCCCTCAATTTCGGCTTCTTCTTGAGGGAGTTGTTTTACAAATTTCATAATCTCTTGTTTTGAAAGTTCCTTAGCAAATTGATATTTGATGTTTATTTCAGTGAATAAATCCTTCTCCTGTGTCCTTGCCTCAATCTGACTTAATATGACTCGTGGTGAGTTTCCTCTTATCTGGAGTAGTTTCTTTTGTCTCCTTTCAACCTGTAGTTCCCTCTCTTTTGCAAATTCCTTCTCTTCTATTTGTTCTTCACCTTCTCGAATTTCTCCTACTCTTGTCTCAATTACCTCCTCTGATGGGGCATATTTGGGGTCAAAAATAACAAAGCCAGTTTCCAGAGTTCTGGGTATCTCATCAATATACCACTTTCCCCTATCACCCTGGATTACAATTCTCTTATCTCTATGAAGGTTTCTTATAGCGCTGAAAATGACTTCGTCATCCAAAACTTGAGGGAATCGTCTAAACTTTTTAAAATCGTTTATCAGGAATTCAAGCCTTACTCCTTCAGCTTTATCTTTTACCTCTTGGATCACAAAATCACCAACTAGGGAGGAATCACTTCCAGCCCTTTTCCTGATAGCGCTAATATCAGGAAGAACATTAATTAGTCTTGGAACAAGTTCTTTTCCCCTTGCCCCCCATTTTACTATACGTCCATAAGAAGACTTTATCAATTGTCTTACCTGTTCTCTTTCTTCAGAGATTAACTTCTGTATTTTCCTGTCTTTATCCTCAACTTGACCTTGTAAAATCTCTCCCGCAAGAAGCCTTTTTGTTTTTTCTTTAATCTCATAAGATGATAGGATACTTGTGCTTTCAGGCAGAATAATAATATAAGTATTTTGCCAGTTCTTACCCTGATAAAAGTTGCCTAGTTTTTCTTTTAGGCTATCATTTTCGCCCCAGGATTCCAGAGAGACTACCATTTTGATCTTGCTATCATCAGGAATATTCTCAAATCCATAGATGAAAACTCTGTTTTCAAATACATCCTTTTTGGTTATTTCAGCAATTTTATTTTTGATATCTTCGTCAGTAATGTTTTTCTTTTCTTTTTCTAGGAGAGCAAAGATGTTTAAATCATGCTTAAAAAGATAAAAATCTCCTTCTTTGTGTAGATAGTGTGGTTTTCCATATATGTTTTCCAAGTCCATAATAAGTGCATTTAGAGTTTCTCCTTGAGTTGGGCTAAAAATAGAAAGAAGGATATCAGATTCAGTTGCTCCTATGGTTTTATCATTTAAGGTAAATATTAAAATGGATTTTAATATCTCTCTTCCATAAGAGATATCCTTCACCCTCTCAAGATCGTAGTTATACTTCTCTACTAATCGGAGGTCTATCCCTCTAAAAGCATTCTCGTCTAAATCGCAGAGCAAAAGAAGATCCTTTCTGTCATAATTGTCTTTTACCATATCCGCCAAGACATTCATCATTCCTCTTATATCTTGTCTTTCAGTGGCTGCTTCATAAATCTGAATTAAAGATTCTAAAACTAAAGGATGAAAAGGATATGTTTCAATCATTCTCTGTTTATAACTGTATGGATTCTCAATTTTTATAGGTGCAGAATATTTCTCCACATAACCCTGTATGACCTCTTCAACCTTATCTAAGTCTTTTTGATCAGAATTTTCGAAAAGGCGATGCAAAACAATCTTCTCTCTATCCTCAGTGGTGCTTACATCAATTCTTACAGGTTTTGTCCGATTGAAGATTTTTTTCAAACCTTCTTTTTCTTCGAGAAAAGTCACAAATACTAATAATTTTCTATGCGGATCGTTAGCAACCTCGAAAAGATGCTCTAAAAAAGTTTCGTTTCTTTCAATTAGGTCCGCTTGTTTTCAGGGTCAAATGATCCATACCAATTTTCTATTTCATCGATAAAAATGGCACAGGTTTTATCACCAACAATTTCTTCAATCTGATCAACCGTAGGGAATCGCTTAATTTTGCTTAATATATCGCGCCTTCCTAATTTGGAAAATATAGGTTCCCAGAGAAAATCTACATCATATCTACGGGTAGAAATTATGCATACTTTTGTGGAAGAAGGTAAAGCTACATCAACTTTCCAGTTTCTTAACCAGTTTTTGGCAATTTGAGGTTCCCTTAATATATGAAGTTATTAACCCGTGGGGTTTCCCCGCTCCATAGGGTCCTACAATTAAAATTGCTCCTTGGTTGGAGGCATCTGTAAGTTTTTCGTTTACTCGTTCTAATGCCCTTTTTAATGCTGATGATATATATGTCACTCTGAAAAGCCTTTCAGGATTACTCTCAAGTCGATCCTCAACGCTGTCTACCTTATGGGATTGTATTACTCCCTGAAATTTCCCTTCAACAATTTCTTCCCTAGGGTTCATTATATCTTTAATCAGAATCATTTTTACCTCCATTAATTTGTTTACCGGCATTCATCATCCAATTATCAATAGCCTCTTTTTTAAATCTCCACATCCCCCCGATTTTGACACCTGGCAATTTTCCCTGTTTAGCGAGTTTATAGATAGTTTTCTCGTTAATCTTCAGATAGAGAGAAAGGTCTTTGATGGTCATTATTTCGTCTTTCATATTGGTCACTCTTTTAGATTTAGATGAAGCTGTTTTCATAACCAAATTATGAAGAGAAAAACAGAGAAAGTCAAGGAAAATATTAACAAATTTTCCATCTTATGGAATAAATTTAGGATTTTTAGAGACAATGTCAATGGAGTATAGACGCACAAAGGGCACAGCACGAAGACAGCCGATAGTGGCTTGTGCTAACCGACTGAAACTCTGGGTGGAGGGAGAAAAAATTGGATTGCTCCCCATTTTTTGGACATGTAAAATGTTAAAAGGCACAATGCAGGTACACCTCTCTTTGAATTTTATTTTTGATTAAATTATTAAGGAAATAAATTTGTCTTTGTGAAACAGGTATACCTTTTCTTTTTCTGCCATCCT
>JAGGVN010000162.1 GCA_021158005.1 Candidatus Aerophobota bacterium
CATGCTAAGTATCATTTTCCTGATAATACACCTGAATTTAATGAGGCCTATGGCTATATGTGGAAAAAAGTTTTAAAGACAATAATTACAACAAAGAGGAGAGATTAGGATGGCCACGCTTAGAAAAGTTATTGGTGCAATAGATGATAATGTATTTGTAGATATTTTTGCCAGGCCAGTTTCTGAGGATTTGTTTGCTAAGGTATTAAAAGAAATAGGTATTAAGGATTGGGCGAGGATCATTGGTATCTATAATGATCCAGAAACGGATCCTCTATTTCGCTTCTTTATTCAGGGCGAGATATCCTGTCTTTATCACCTGTTTAAATTAAATAATAAGTTAAATGCCGAAAGTGAAAGAGGTATAGATTTCAAAAAAGTTATTCAAAGGTTAAGCTGTGACGTTTTACTGAACGTGTTCTCACAACCAATCCCGAAAGAGGATGTGGATTTAGCTATAGTCAAGGTAAAGAGGAGAAAACTCAGTAAATGGATTTCTGTTTTAATGAAATACGATGAGGATGCAGGACCTGAACTTCATGAGTTTATTCGAGGTGTGGCATCTTGTCTTTATAATCTGCCTAGGATTGAAGACACAATAGAAATGGACAATCAGTTCAATATGGAGGATTGAAATATGTTCAACAGATTTAGACCTAAGTATCTTTCGGATATTGTCAACCAAGAGCAAGCCAAAGAAATGATTAGTTTGGAGATTGCAGCCGTTAAAAATTCAAAGTTCAAGAAAAAATTTCCTCATACTATCCTGATGGGTCCATCTGGTACAGGCAAAACTACTTTTGCAACAGCAATAGCAAATGAGTTGAACATCCCGATTTCAATTGTGCAGGCAAAAAGATTACTTACCAATAAAGACATTTTTAATGCAATACCAAAAGTGAACGGAAATCCTCAATATATTCTCTTTATAGATGAGATCCACGAAATGCCAATGAAAGTTCAGGAAGAGCTATATATGGTGATGGAGGATGGGATCTTAGACATACGAGATTTTACAACTGATTATGAGAAGTTATATGGTGAAAAAATCGAAAAAGTTGCAGTCAAAGGTCTTATTGTGATCGGGGCAACAACAAGAGAAGGTGATCTTGAAATTCCATTTAGAAATAGGTTTGGATTAGAGGTATATCTTGATAAATATTCGCCGAGCCACATCCGGCAAATCATTGAAAAAGCAAAGAATAAAATTTTAGTGGATATACAGGATGAGGTTCTGGATGAGGTAGCTAAAAGATCAAGAGGTGTTCCCCGAAGAGCTCTTGCACTTTTAGAAAGGTTAGAATCAGTTGCATTAGCCGAGGGTAGTAAAATAACGATGTCTATTGCTAAGAAAACCTGGGATTTACTTTTGATAGATGAATTTGGACTGACAAGACAGGATTATAGGGTCTTAAAGTGTTTGAAGGAGCAGGGGCGAATGGGGCTAAAATCATTAACATCTCAAACTGAATTATCATCAAGCACCATAAGAACAATAGAACCATACTTGGTTCAACTTGGACTTGTTACAAGAACAGCTAAGGGAAGAAAGATAACAGAAAAAGGCAAGCAATATTTAAAGAAAGGAGTTTTGAAGTGATTAAGAAAACTATTAAATTGACCTTGAATGGCAAAAATTATCGTATTGTATTGAGAAAAGAAAAAGGAGTGAGAAAAGATTATCTTAGTGTTTTACTTCCAAAAACTTTAGAGGCAAGAGTTAGCAAAAAAGTCATAGAAATTATTCCTGTAGAGGATAATAATGAAAAAGCAAATTGAAATTTACTGTGATGGTTTGTGTGAGCCTAATCCAGGAGGTGTAGCAACTTATGGATATACCATTTTTCAAGATGGCAAAGAGATAAAATGTGGCTGTGACTGGTTAGGAGAGGGAGATGGAATGACTAACAATGTAGCAGAGTATACTGCAGCAATAGAAGCTCTTAGCTGGCTCAGGCAACAAAATATCAACAAAAATACAAAGATTATCTTAAAAAGTGATAGCCAACTTTTAATTAATCAGCTTAAAGGAGAATGGAGAATCCTTTCGGGCAGACTATTACCCTTATTTAAAAAGGTAAAGTATTTATCAAAACCCTTTAACATAGACTACAAGTGGATACCGAGAGAGAAAAATAAAAAGGCAGATATGCTCTCTCGGGTGGCCTATAACTCCTATCTTCAAGAAAAACAAAAAGAAACATAGAAGTTGTGTTAATTGATCTTTGAGCTACAAGGTGGGCTGCTTAGATTTGACTCATTCTTGGTTCAGTGGTAGCATTTATTATTGCATTATTTCAATTAAGAAGGGGGAAGAAAAATGTCTAAAGAAATAAGGCTACTTATTGAACCAAAGGCACGAAAAAAAATTGTAAAAGAATTAAGTTTAGATCCTGAAATAGCAGGGGCAGTATCTAAAATGGGGCTCAGTATGGAACCTCCAGGAAGTGAAAGAGAAGTAAAACTGGCTGAGTATCTCAAAGTTCGAGATGAGATTTTGGAAGGAAAAGTTGATGCAGCAGGCAAGAAAGAACTGGAAACTCTATTAAAGGATAAAATTTGGGAAAAAGAAGGTGCAGAA
>JAGGVN010000023.1 GCA_021158005.1 Candidatus Aerophobota bacterium
ATAGTTAGCGGCGATATAACCCAGCATGCTCGTGGAACTGATGTAGGCGGATATTTTGAATATAAAAGGATTGATAATAGTGGAACAACTTATAAGCGTGCTGATGCTACAGGTAAAAATGGACTAACCCTGGTAGGTGATAGTGATACAATGCTAAATGGGCTGGCAATTACCTTGAATAGTGGCTCAAATACAACTGGTAGTTCAGCTGATGTAGTGCGACTTTATGGGGATACCACCCAATTTCAAATCGGAGCAAATCAAGGAGAGACTTACGCCTTCACCATTGGTAATATGACCCCTTCAGAGTTAGGCACTGATACAGCTGGAACAAATGGTTTGAACGAGCTTAAGACCGGTGGCAAGTATGATTTATCTACCGATCCTCAAACAGCCATAAGTGTCATTGATGAGGCTATTGCTGATGTCTCCTCTGAAAGGGCAAAGTTAGGAGCTATTCAGATAAATGTTCTGGAAAGTAACCAGCGCAACTTGAGCATTACCCGAGAGAATCTACAATTATCTGAATCACGAATTAGAGATGTAGATATGGCTAAAGAAATGATGGAGTTCACCAAGAATAATGTTTTAACGCAAGCAGCTACAGCGATGTTAGCGCAAGCTAATGCCCTACCCAATATGGTGTTAACACTCTTGAGGTAATAAAAGGATAATAGAGCCAGCGAGCTAAAAGCCTCGCTGGTTCTATTTAAAGGAATTTTCCTATGTCCACACCCTTACAAAATATCAGCGGATTGATTTCTACCATAGATTGGAATGAAACTATTGATGCTCTAATGAGTCTTCAGCGCGGATATATTAGCTCTCTTCAAGATAGAATTGACCTTAATAATACCAGACTCACTGCCTGGGGTTCAATTACTGCCTACCTTCTCACCTTACAAAACTATGCGGCTGTCCTTAACCGTAGTTCTACCTTTAATGATACAAGCGCTACTTCCACCAATGAGGATATTCTCACTACCACTGTTACTGGAGTTCCCCAAATAGGGACTTATTCCCTTAGGGTATATCAACTTGCCCAGACCCATCAAATTATGTCTCAGGGATATAGCGATATAGATATAGCTATCGTAGGGACAGGAACTCTCACTATAGAAGTAGGAAATGGATTTGTAGATAAAGAAACATCTCTTGAATGGTTAAATGGACAAACCGGGATTCAAAGAGGTTCTATAAAAATAACTGATAGAAGTGGGGCATCGGCGGTGATCGACTTGACAGGGGCATTAACTATTCAGGATGTAATAGATGCCATAAATAGTGCGAGTGGTATTTCAGTTATCGCAGAGATTGATTATGATAGTGGATATAATATAGGGGATGCCATAAAACTTACCGATACCTCGGGTGGCAGTGGCAATTTTAAAGTGGAGGAGGTAAACGGAGGAACCACCGCAGGCGATTTGGGAATCCTGACTGATGTAGCCAGTGATACAATTCATGGAGAAGATATAAACGATATTACCTGGAATACTAACTTAGATTTACTTAATGATGGGAATGGTATAAATAAAGGCTCCATTAAGATAACCGACCGTGTAGGAAATGTGGATGTTATTGATTTATCGACAGCTACAACTTTACAGGATATAAAAGACTTAATTGAAGCCGGAGCAAATACCAATGTAGAGGTCCAGATTAATGCCGACACTAATGGAATTACCATTCATGATACTAATGCCTCCCCCACCCAGGATTTGATTATTGAGGAAGTGAGTGGGGGGACTACCGCGCATGACCTGGGGATTTTTACCACCGGAGTTGCCGGGGATAGAGTGGGGGATAGAATCATCCCTGGATTAAATACTACTCTTTTAAAGACTCTTAACGGAGGAAGGGGAGTAAGTTCAGTCTCCGGCGATGATTTTCAAATACAACAACGGGATGGTACTACTTTCAATGTAGATATAAGTGGAGCCGAAACTGTGGAGGATGTTATTAACCTTATAAATGATGCTACCGGGAATACTGATATCACTGCTTCTCTTAGCGAGGAAGGAAATAGTATACTTTTAACTGATACTTCCACCGGGACAAATGATTTAGCTGTAACTTCTCTAAATTCCAGCAATGCTGCCTCTGATTTAGGAATATTGAAGAGTGTATCTTCTAATACACTTGAGGGAGACGACATAAATCCTCAATACATTGCTTATTGCACAAAATTGAGTGAGTTAAATCAGGGAGATGGAGTTTATGCTGGTAAAATTAAGATAACCGATAAAGCAGGGAATAGCGAAGAAATAGACTTATCAGATGCTGAAACAATAGAGGATGTCTTGAATGCTATAAACTCCGCTTCATCTATTCAAATCTTAGCTCAAATTAACTCTAATGGGAATGGGATAGAAATTATAGATGAAAGCAGTGGCTCAGGAATGCTTAAAGTAGAAGAAGTAAACGGAACTACCGCTCGAGATCTCAACATTTTAGGGAACACTGAGGGAACTTCTATTGACGGTAGCTTTGAGATCACCATCCAGATAACCGATGAAAACAACACCCTGCAAGGGTTAAGAGATGCCATAAATGATACGAATGCCCTAGTTAAAGCAAGTATTATAAATGATGGCACAGAAATTAACCCCTACCACTTATTTATTACCAGTATTCATAGCGGCTCGCCAGGAAGAATGATCTTTGACCCTGACTTAAGCGGGGGAGAAGAGCTAAAATTTAGCTGTGTCAGTCAGCCTCAAGATGCAGTAGCTATTTTAGGAGAAGAAAACTCTCTTTTAATTACTGATAGTTCAAACAGTATGGATAAAGCTATCCCTGGAATTACGCTTAACTTATTAAGTGCTGATCCCACCAAAACAATTGAAGTTAGAGTAGTTAGAAACTTAGAAGGGATAAAACAAAGTATTATTAATTTCATTGATGCTTATAATAATATAATTGATGCCATCAATACTCAACAAAGTTATGATGCTGATACAGAGGAAAAAGGAGGAGTTTTGTTTGGTGATATAAATTTAATGAATATTAGAAATGACTTAAGAAATGCTATAACCGATTCTATAGAGAGCTCAAATTCTATTACCTCTATATTTCAAATAGGGGTTAATGTTAACCTTGATGGTCGGTTAACGCTTGATGAATCAAGACTGGATGAGGTCTTAAACAACGACCTTAAAGGAGTAAAAAACTTATTTTATACTTCCAGCAATATAGCCTTAAATTCATGGGGAGGAACAGCTTATGCTTCTTCAGAAGACAGTAGTGGTAATTTCAATGTAGAGAGTGTCAATAACGGAGATACCTCTTCTGATAATTGGGGAACATCGGAAGGAGGGTGGAAGGACGGAACCCAAAATGATTTTCCTGATTACCTGTGGATAATCTTTAATCGAGTGAGAAATTTAACCAAGATAAAAATTTATACCCTGGATTCAGATACTTACCCTGCCTCTCAATACGGAATAAAGGATTATGAGTTGCAATATTTAATTTCAGGGGGTGATCCTGATAATGACAGTGACTGGAGAACTTACACTACGATCACAGATAATACCGCGGGAATAATTACTCACTATCTGGGAAATATTAGCACCAAAGGCATTCGTCTTAAAATTAATGATAGTAATGATAGCGAATATTCCCGTATCATTGAATTTGAAGCTTATGAAGATACAGGGATAGCTGGAAGAGTAAGAAATTATTTAAACTCCTTAACCGATGCTACACAGGGATTAATCACCTATATAGAGGATAGCATTGAAAACCAAAATGAAGATTATCAAGAGCGAATTGAGGCTCAGGAGAAACTTCTGGAGATGAAAGAAGAAAACCTGCGTAGACAATTTTCTCAAATGGAAGAATACTTATCCCAGATGCAATCGCAAAGCCTCTGGTTAGCCCAACAAATAAATTCTTTTCCCCGTTATTATCTCATTTAAAGATAGCTGGGTGCGTGCATCCTCACGGGATAAATCCTGCGACTACCAATTTACATATTAACCGCTACCGATTTTACATTTACCATTCACAAAATGGAAATTTTCTATGAAACAAACAGATTTAATAAAGAGATATCGTGAAATAGAAATTCAGACAAGTTCCCCGGCAAAATTAATTCTTCTTCTTTATGATGAAGCAATCAAATCTTTGACTCTGGCAAAAAAAGAGATAAAGATGAATAATATAGAAAAAACCCACGAATTACTTTTAAAGACACAAAAAATTATTAGAGAACTAATGTGTTCTCTTGACCTTGAAGTCGGTAAAATAGCTATAAACTGGTATAAATTATACGAATACATCTACCGAAGATTAGTTCAGGCAAATTTTGAAAAGAACCTCAAGATTTTAGAAGAGGTTTTAGAGCTTCTGCGACCACTAAGAGAAGCCTGGGTAAAAATGATGGGAGGAGTTAATGAAAGTAATAATTGATGGATATGAAGACTTGGTTACCCCAGAGGAAAATGAAACTCTGGGAGAATTTCTTTCTGAAGTGGAAAAATGGATAAAAGAAAATAAAAGAATCATTCTTAAAATAAGATTAGAAGGAAAAATTCTTTCGGGAAAAGAAAAAGAAAATCTTTTCAAGAAAAAAGTTAATGAATTTAAAATTCTGGAATTATTTACCGCTAACTCCTGGGAATGGGCTGTTAATTCTTTAAAAGAAATAGAAGAGAATCTTCCAGAAATATCTATAAATATAAAAAGAGTAAGCACTTTTATCCAAAGAGGGAATTATAAGAAAGCCTTCTCTCTATTGGAAAGCTGCCTGAATGCCTGGGATTGGACCGGTAGAACCCTGGAAAAGATAGGAAAAATTCTGGCATTAGATTATGCCCAGATCTCTTTTAAAAAAGAGACTCTAACCGAGAAGATAAAAGAATTCTTAGAACCTTTAAAAGAAGCCAATAGAGCTCTTAAAAACAAGGATTTTCTTACTCTTGCGGATATCTTAGAATATGAAATTACTCCTCGTATAAAAGAAGAACAGGAAATGATAAAACAGATAACCAGAATAATTAAACAAGGAATGAATTAAGTAAAGAGGAAAATAATGGATTTTTATACCAGGAATTTATTCACCTTAAAATCCAAATATCCTTTATTAGCTCAAAAAATAGAAAAAACAGAAAAACTTTCTTCTGTAGAAGTAATTCAGAGTAAAGTGGGAATTCCTACTTTAAGAATAAGGAATAATGGTAATGAAGGTATTCTTCTCCACAGCGCTTATGACCCTCTTAAAGAAGCGAGAAATTTCATTGCCGGCTATAATTTAAAAGAGACTCAATTTTTAATAGTTCTCGGATTTGGCCTCGGATATCATATAAGAGAAATCTTGAAAAATTATCCCTGGATAAAATTAGTAGTAGTGATAGAATCAAACCTTCCCCTTTTGAAGAACGCTTTAAATTTGTTAGATTTATCTTTTATTTTTTCTTCTTCAAAGGTTAAACTAATCTTAGAAGAAAATCCTGTAAAGATAGAAAAAGAACTTCACTCCCTCGGAACAATCTTATTAACCGGAAAAACCTCTTTAATCATTCATTATACCTCTTTAATTCTTTTAAAAAAGGAGAAATTTATTCAAATTAAAAGATCAATTAATGATGCTATTCTTAGGGCGCGGGCAAATTTAACTACCAATATTACCAGAGGAAACATTTTTCAAAAAAATATTCTTACTAACCTTCCCCAGATAATTAATAATTCTGGAATAAAAAACCTCTTTGGTAAATTTAAGAATAAACCAGTCATCTGCGTGGCTGCCGGTCCTTCCCTTAACAAAAATCTCCATCTTCTTAAAGAAGTTAAAGGTAAAGCTTTGATAATTTGTGTGGACGCGGCTTTAAAGGCAATGCTCCAACAGGGAATAAAACCCGATATAGTAGTAAGTATAGATTATGGAGAAGGAACCAGGAATCTCTTTAAGGGACTAATGGATAAGACTCTGGACCTATATCTGGCTGCCGATCCTGAGGTTTACCCTAAAATATTATCTGATTTTAAAGGAAAAAAATTTATCATCAATATCCATAAACCCCTTACTCAATGGATAAGTAAATTTGTAGAAGATAAGGGCACCTTACAAAAAGGAACAAGTGTTGCTCATGCTGCTTTTTCTTTAGCTAAAGCAGCGGGAGGTGATCCCATTATCCTGATAGGACAGGACCTTTCCTATCCGGGAGGTTTTACTCATAGCGAGGGATTAAACCTCAGGGAAAAAGTGCTTACCGGAATAGATAAAAAAACAGGCAAAAAGTACTTATTATCAAAAAATAAAGATGGAAAATGGCAGGGCCGTGATTTAATAATGGTTGAAGATATTTATGGAAATGAGGTCCCTACTGACGCGGCTATGTATTCTTATTTAATTTATTTCGAAGAAATGATTGATTCTACTGGAGCTACTTGTATAGATGCTACGGAGGGAGGGGCCCGAATAAGGGGAACTAAAATAATGAGTCTGAGGAAAGCAATTGAGAAGTACTGCACTAAATCTATAAAGATAGGGGAAATTTTAAATGAGGCGGCGGGTAAACAAGAAAGGGTAAAATTGGGAGAGTTAAAGAAAGAAATGGAGAAAGTTATTATCAAGCTAAATGAGATAAATTTCTGGGCAAAAGAAGGTCAAAAAGTAATAGCAAAGCTTTATCGGGAAGTTAAGAAAAAGAAACCCCACCTTCAAGAAAGAGATAGATTGATAAGGGAATCTAATTCTCTTAAAGATAAAATTACGAAAGTTGAGCCTTTTATTCGTGCTTTTCTTGAGCAGGAAATGTATTCTTATCTTTATCTTGTGAGAAGAAAGACTAATCTCAGGATGGACCAATTATCCACAAAGAAAAGATTAATTACTCAGATAGAGAAGGTGGGAATCTTTTATGAAGGGATAAGGGAGGCAAGCGAAAAATTAAGTAAAGATTTTCAAATTGCCTCTTCTCTTTTAGGTAATTTGGATTGCCTCTAAAATGATTTTATTTGAGAAAGTTTTACTAACTTAAGTTCTATCAAATTTATTAATGTTGGTATTATTTTTCCATCAAGATGCTTCATCTCTCCTTACAAAGCTTGTAATTCCAGTGTCCCAATACCTTGAAGAGTTTTTTACATTTTCAGATACTCCCATTTTTGCTTCCCCATCTCATTTTTTATTGGCTATCAGGCTACAAATTTTGGACTTATCAAGATGGTTCGGCAATTTAAATAATGTAAATTCATCCCGCTATAGGGATTTTATCAAAAAATTCAGAGAAAGTTAAAAATATAATTTGGTATAAATTTTGCTGTATAAAGTTAAAGTATTTTATCTAATTTGCCGATAATATATATGATATTAGTATCTATGAGGATAGAACTAGCGAAGAATATATACACAATCCCAAAGTTATAGGGACTTAAAAAATAAAATGGACAATAACTTCTTAAAAATTGGGGAATTGTGCCGGAGGATAGGAATAGAGAAATATACTTTGCGTTATTGGGAAAGAGAATTTGGCGATTTTTTGAAACCCTATCGGAGCAAAGGCGGACATCGAAGATATAGTAAGGATGATTTTGAAAAGTTCTTGAAGATTAAGGAATTAATTAAAGAAAGAGGATATACTCTTAGGGGAGCTAAAAAATTTCTCGAAGGGAATGGGAATAATAAAGAGGAAAAAAAATCCCCGGAAAGAGGAAATTATTTCCAGGGAAAGAAAATATTAATTACTGGAGGAACAGGAACTGTAGGAAAAGAGATTACTCGAAGACTTCTCTCTTTAAACCCTTCAGTAATTCGTATTTACAGTCGCGACGAAACAAAACAATTTAATATGCAGGAAGAATTTGGCAAAAGAGAAAACATAAGGTTCTTTATTGGAAATATAAGAGATGCTAAAAGACTTAAAATGGCAATGGAAGAAATTGACATTGTCTTTCACTTAGCCGCCTTAAAACATGTTCCTGCTTGTGAATATAATCCTTTTGAGGCAATCAATACTAATATTTACGGCTCTCAAAATGTAATAAATGCTGCTCTCGAAATTAACGCAGAGAAAGTTATTTTTACCTCCACAGATAAAGCAGTGAATCCCACCAGTACTATGGGAGCAACAAAGCTTATGGCAGAAAAACTCTTTACGGCCGCTAATTACTACAGAGGGAAACGGCGAACAATATTTTTCAGTGTCCGCTTTGGCAATATATTAGGTTCAAGAGGTTCTGTTATTCCTTTATTCAAAAATCAATTAATAAATGGAAAGCTCATTACTTTAACCAGTAAAAAGATGACCAGGTTTATGATGTCCTTAAGAGATGCTGTAGAATTTATCTTTAAAGCTATCTATTTAGCCCGGGGGGGAGAAGTGTTTGTTCCCAAAATGTCTACAGTCAAAATTATAGATTTAGTAGAAGTATTAAAAAAATTATTGGGCTTAAACAACAACATAAAAGAAATTGGGATTAAAATTGGAGAAAAACTTTATGAAGAGTTAATGACCAGGGATGAAGAAAGAAGATCCCTGGAAAGGAATGATATGTATATAATTTTACCTCCGCCAATAAATGGGAAAAATAATAAATATTTTTATCCTGATGCTTATATTCCTAAAGGTAACAATCACTATACCTCAGAAAAAGGTAATTTTTTAAGTAAAGATGAAATTAAGGAACTTCTGCAAAAGGAGAAATTAATATAATGAAAGCACTGATTACAGGAGGAGCGGGATTTATAGGAAGATGGGTAGTAAAATACTTACTTAAAAAAGGAAATGAAGTCTGGGCATTGGATAATCTTTCTAATGGAGAAAGAAATAATATTCTTGAATTTGAAGAGAATCCTCGTTTTAAGTTTATAAAAGGAGATATCCTTCAAAGAGATTTACTTAAAGAACTCTTTAACTTAAATTTTGAAGTTTGTTTTCATCTGGCAGCCGCAATTAATGTCCAAAGTAGTATTGATAATCCTGGTGAAAATCTTGAAGTAAACCTGAGGGGGACTTTTAACATTCTGGAGGAAGCGAAAAAGAGAAATACAAAAGTTATCTTTATAAGCACCTGTATGGTTTACAAGCAAGCAATAGACAATATTCCCATAGACGAGGACCATTCTCTATGTCCTCTTTCTCCGTATGCGGCTACCAAAATAGCGGCTGAAAACCTTGCTCTTTCTTATTTTCATACTTATGGATTACCTATAACTATTCTTCGTCCTTTTAACACCTATGGTCCTTTTCAAAAGACAAATAATGAAGGTGGAGTAATTCCTATATTTATTCTGCGAAGCCTTAAGGGGGAAATTCTAAATATTTATGGAAAAGGAACGCAAACTCGTGACTTTTTGTATGTGGAGGATTGTGCTGAGGCTATAGTAAAGGCGGCTTTATCCGATAAAATATGGGGAGAAGTTATAAACATAGGAACAGGGAAAGATATCTCCATAAATGATTTAGCCAGGTTAATAGCTGGTGATTCCCGAAGGATTAAACATATTCCTCATATTCATCCTCAAAGTGAAATTCCAAAACTTGTCTGTAACTATAGCAAGGCAAGAAAGCTTTTAAACTGGGGGCCGAGGACATCTCTAAGGGAGGGCATAAACAGGACAAGGGAGTGGATAAGGGAACAGAAGGCTTTAGTTTTGTCAGGGTAGCCGCAGACTTTAGTCTGTAAGTAAATTATAATACTTAAGTAAGTTTGACTATGGTGCTGAGCAAACTTGGTCGCTACAAATTAGCAAGCTAATTTACTCCAGATAAGGACGGAATACATCAGCTTGCTAAAGCCTTCCAAATGCGACTACTGATTTATTAAAGAATACTATGGCAGGAAAAGAAAATGCAAAAAAAAGAATATTACCTTCCCTATGGTCATCAATATATAGATGAGGAGGACATAAAAGAAGTGGTAAAAGTCCTGAAGGGGGACTGGATAACTCAGGGATCAAAGGTGGCCGAATTTGGAAAAGACTTAGCTGATTATACAGGAGCAAAATATGCAGTCGTCTTTAACAGTGGAACGGCGGCTCTACACACAGCGTATTTTGCTGCTAACATTAAGGAAGATGATGAAATAATAACCTCACCTATTACTTTTTTATCCACCGCAAATGCGGCTTTATTTCTCCGTGCTTATCCTGTTTTTGTAGATATAGAAAAAGATACCGGGAATATCAATCCTGATTTAATAGAAAAAGCAATTACAAAAAGAACAAAAGCAATTATTCCAGTGGACTATGGTGGATATCCAGTAGATTTAGAAAAAATATCGAAGATCGCTAAAAAACATAATTTATTGGTAATAGAGGATGCCTGTCATGCATTGGGAGCGGAATATAGGTACAGCTCACAACCCTCAACTCATCACTTACAACTTGATAACTGGGTAAAAGTAGGGAATTGCCGATATTCAGATATGACCATTTTTAGTTTCCATCCCGTAAAATCAATAACAACAGGAGAGGGAGGAGCAGTCTTAACCAATAATAAAAAATTTTATGAAAAACTTCTTCTATTTAGAAATCATGGCGTAACCCAAAATCCTGATAAATTTCTTAACAAGGATTTAGTATCTGGGCCTACCTCTCACCTCTTACCTTCCTGGTACTATGAAATGCAGCTTTTAGGCTACAATTACAGATTGACCGATATTCAATGTGCTTTAGGAATATCTCAATTAAAGAAGCTAAGTAAATTTATCCAGAGAAGAAGAGAAATCGCACAAATTTATCAAGACGCATTTAAAAACAATGATTTTTTTGATTTGCCACAAGAGAAGGATTACGCTAAATCTTCATGGCATCTATATCCCATCAAATTGAAAGACAAATATAAAAATAAAAAGAGGGAAATTTTTGCGAAATTGAGAGGAAAGGGATTGGGTGTTCAGGTGCATTATATTCCTGTTTACTGGCAACCTTATTATCAAGAATTAGGATATAAGAAAGGGATTTGTCCAAACGCTGAGGATTTTTATCGAAGGGAGATAAGCATACCGTTATATCCAGCTATGAGTGATGAAGAGATTGAATATGTAACAAGGAAAATATTTGAAGTTTTTAAAGAGGTTTGAATGAAAATAGGAGCGATAGTCCAGGCAAGGACATCTTCAACAAGGCTGCCGAATAAAGTTTTGAAAGAGCTTCCTTATGGGAGTAACATAACAGTTTTAGAGCAGGTTATAAAGAGATTGAATAAATCACAAAAATTAAATGAGATAATCATTGCAACTACGGAAGAATTAGAAGATGATGAAATTGTAAAAATAGCTGACAAGCGAGATGTTAAGTGGTTCAGAGGTAACAAGGAAAATGTCTTATCGAGATATTACTTTGCAGCAAAAAAAAATAATATTGATATAGTGGTGAGAATTATGAGCGACTGCCCTTGTATAGATCCAGAAATTATAGATTTAGTCATAAATGAACATATAAAGAGAGTAGCTGATTACACATCAAATAGTAGTTTAGTTAGAACTTATCCACACGGGCTTGATGTAGATGTTTTCAATTTCAATGCACTGGAAAAAGCGTATAAAAATGCAGAAAAAGATTATGAAAAAGAGCATGTTATACCTTATATTTATAGAAATCCTCATATATTCAAGGTTAATCAGGTAAAAGCACCTCAGGAGCTCTACGCACCAGATATAAGAATAGTCCTTGATACAGAGGAAGATTATGCCCTGCTTTGCGCAGTATTCGATTATCTCTATCCCAGGAATGAATACTTTAACGCTTATGATATCACAAAACTTTTTGAAGAAAAACCATGGCTGAAATTGATAAACAGAAGGATAGTTCAGAAAAAGATATTTGATACATTGAAGGAAGAACTTGAAGAAGCGGTTAAGATATTGGCTCTGCAAGATTTAAAAAGAGCGAGAGATTTTTTGAGAGAATATCTATCGAAAAAGTAACAATGAAACAGAGACAAAATTCAATATTTGAATTTAAGGAACGATATTTCTTTTCATTAGAAAAGTCGCATCTGGAAAAACTTAAGGAATGGCGAAATGCTCAAATGGATGTTTTAAGACAATGGAAACCATTAACTATCTATAATCAAGAGAAGTGGTTTCAAGAAATTTCTGAAAATATTAATCAGGCCATTTTCTCGATAGTGATTTTTGATAAAAACGGTAATGAAAAATTTATCGGTTACTGTGGGTTGGTTAATATAGACCATATAAACAAAAGAGCAGAAATTTCATTTTTGGTGGATCCGAAACGAGCTTCTAAGAGAAAAATCTATGGACAAGATTTTACGGCTGCACTGAGAGCTCTCTGTGAATATGGATTTAATCAGCTTAATCTTAATAAAATATATGCTGAGACTTTCAGCTTTCGTAAATACCATATAGAAATTTTAGAGAAATTCGGGTTTAAGAGAGATGGATTTCTTAGGGAGCATCAATATGTGAATGGGAAATATTATGGTTCAATTATACACTCAATATTGAAATCAGAATTCTTTGAAAAATACGGGGGGAAGAATGTGGAAAAATAAAAGAGTAATTGTTACCGGAGGTGCTGGCGTTATCGGGAAGGAATTGATTGAAGAATTACTGGAAAGAGGAGCGGTTATAAGGTGTTTTGATATTGTTCCCCAACCCAAGGATTTTTGGGAAGAAGTAGAATATTGCCAAAGAGATTTAACGACACTGAATCCTGTAGAGTTTGCTCCTTTTGACCCCGAGATTGTATTTCATCTCGCGGCAACTTTTGAGAGAACAGAGGAGACTTCAGAATTTTGGGAAGAAAATTTTAGAAATAATATAATATTGAGCCATAAAGTTGTTGAGGCGGCGAGAAAATGCAATAACTTAGAGAAATTTATATTTGCCTCATCATACCTGATTTACGCACCAGATCTTTATCTATATGATAGTCCACAGAGTAATCCAACAAAATTAAAAGAAACAGATATAGTGAATCCTAGAAATCTGTGTGGTGCTGCAAAATATTATACGGAAAAAGAACTTGAGTTTATAAGTAAAATGTATGGGCATTTTATAAGTATTTCAGCAAGAATTTTCAGAGTATATGGCTGTGGCTCAAGAGATATAATTTCACGATGGGTGAGAATGGCACTTAATGGTGAGGAAGTAACAGTATTCCAAAAAGAAAATATGTTTGATTACATCTTTGCCGACGATGTAGCTGAGGGTTTGATAAAAACAGCAGAAAATGTAAGCAAGAATGAAATAATAAATCTCGGAACGGGAAGAGCAAGAAGGATAGAAGAAGTAATAAAAACACTTCAAGAACAAATCCCAGATATAAAGATTAGAGAAATAGAAAAGAAAGGACTTTTTGAAGCAAGCTGTGCAGATATTTCTAAACTCATTAATTTAACCAGATGGCAACCAGAAGTAACTATTGAGAAAGGAATTAAAAGATTAGTTGAGTATGAAAAAGATCAAAGAGGGGAAAAATAAAATATGCATAAGGGAAAAGTAGTCGCGGAAAAAGGAGAATACAAAAATTTTTTTCTAAAGTTTATGAGTGAGAATGGCTGGAAGGTATTTGGTATAGAACTCTCTCCAGAAGCAAGTAAATATGCCCATTCTTTAGGCCTTAATGTATTTAATACTACCCTTAAAGAATTTCTTGAGAAGAAGTGGTACGACGGTTACTTTAATGCAATTAATTTAAAATGCGTGCTTGAGTATGTTCCTAATCCAATAGAAATTTTGAAGATTTGTAAAAGTCTTCTTAAAGACTCTGGTATAATGTGTGTTGAAGTTCCAAATGACTTTAATACTCTTCAACTTTGAAATTGTCTTAAGAACAGCAAACTTTCCTATGGAGATATTTCTTACAATGGGGGACGATTATGTCGGTAATGATGAAATTGGAAGTAAATGCCATCAAAAAAGAATGAAATTTGAATTAAGTATTCCAGACAAATTTAGAAGGGATATGTATATATCACTGGCTAAATTGGAAATTGGAAGAAGCTGTATAGTGTATGCGAAATTAAAGGGTGTTTAAAGTGGAAGTTAACATATTAATTACAAGCGTGTCGAGGAAAGTGTGGTTAGTCAAGGCTTTTAAGGATGCTTTGAAACAAGAAGGAATTGATGGAAAAGTTATATCTGTAGATATTAACCCTTTATCTGCCGGTTTTTATGTAAGTGACAAGCATTATCTTATACCCTCTTCATCTGACCCAAATTTTATACCTGCTGTCTTAGAAATCTGTAAAAAAGAGAATATAAAACTATTAATACCCACCAGAGATGGTGAATTATTATTATTCGCTAAGAACAAAGAGAAATTTGAAAACCAGGGAACACATGTTATGATTTCTAATCCAGAAGTTATCAAAATATGCAACGACAAGTATAAATTTTATCAATTTTTAACCAGAAATAATATTCCTATTCCTAAAACATATCTTCCAGGGGAAGTCGATTTTTCTTCTATGCCCTACCCATTACTCCTTAAATCGCGATATGGAAGCGGCAGTAAGAGTATATTTAAAGTGAAGAATGAAAGAGAATTAAAGTTTTTTGTTGATTATATTCCGGGTCCATTAATACAAGAATTCATTGCAGGGAAAGAATATACCATTGATTTATTCTCAGATTTTAATGAAAAAGTGCTTACTGTAGTTCCAAGGGAAAGAATAGAAACATTTTGTGGGGAATCGTATAAAGGAAAGACAGTAAAAGATATTCAAATGGTGGAGTATGCCAGGAGTCTGGCAGAGAAATTGGGAACAATTGGACATATTACAGCTCAATGTATAAAAAACAATAAGGAAATAAAGTTTATTGAAGTTAACCCCAGATTTGGTGGAGGCGCCATTTTAGGAATTAAAGCAGGAGCAAATACACCTTTATTTTTACTTAGACTGGTCCTTGGTAAGAGAGTTAAGCCACAAATTGGAGAATTTAAAGAAAATCTTCTTATGCTGCGATATACAAAAGATTTATTTATTTTAAATGAAGAGGTAGTTTGAGTATGATACGAGCCATTCTCTTTGATTTAGATGATACACTCTACGATGAAATGCAGTTTGTAAAGGGAGGTTTTAAGGCTGTCTCTTTATATATTTCAAGGAATAATAATATTAGTCAAAACGCCGTTTACCAACTGTTATTAGATGTGTTAGAAAAATATGGACGAGGACATACTTTTGATATTGGCCTGAAAAAACTTGGCTTATATAGTAAAAAGCTAATTCCAAAATTAGTCGAAGTTTACCGCATACATAAACCAAATCTGTCGTTGTACTCTGATGTTACAACAACTTTATCTACTCTAATAAAGCGTAATTATAAATTAGGGTTAATAAC
>JAGGVN010000035.1 GCA_021158005.1 Candidatus Aerophobota bacterium
AGAAGTGATAGAAAAAGAAACCCCAGAGATAGTAGTTATTCTTGGTCCTAATCATTATGGGATTGGAGGAAGAGTCTCTTTGATGAGTGAAGGATTCTGGGAAACTCCCTTAGGAAGGGTAGAAATAGATAAAGAAATCGCAGAAAAAATAGGTAAAGTTTGTCCTTTCGTTGAATTTGATGAGAGGGCTCATTTAAGAGAACACTCTCTAGAAGTTCAACTTCCTTTTCTTCAATATAGCTTGGGAAATGAATTTAAAATAATTCCTATTTGCATGCAGAAACAGAGTGAAGAAATTAGCCGGGGGTTAGGTAAAGGGTTAGCAGAAGTCCTTAAAGAGAAGGATGTTCTGATCATTGCCAGTACCGATTTCACTCATTACGAGAGGAGGGAAATAGCGGAAAAAAATGACCGGAAAGTAATTAAAGCTATCCTTTCTCTTCAACCAGAAAAAGTAATTGAGACTGTTTTAAACTACAATGTTTCTATGTGTGGACCTGGCCCGGTGATGGGGATGATAGTGGCTACCTCTTTGCTGGGGGCAAAAAAAGCAAGGCTTCTTAAATATGCTACTTCCGGAGATATTACTGGAGATTACGCATCAGTAGTAGGGTATGCTTCTATAAGTGTTGAAAGATAAAATTAAATAAATTAGTTCTTCGTTTAAACTATCTTTTATATTCTATCTTCCTTAAGAATTCTTTTCGCTTCTTAATATCCTCCTCTTTTTCCACTCCTTTAAGTCGAAACCCATCAATAACTCCCATTATTCCTCTACCTTGATTTGTTTCTCCAATAATTACTTCTACCGGATTGGCAGTAGCACAAAAAATGGAGCAAACCTCAGGGCAATTTTTAATTTGATTAAGAATATTAATAGGGAAGGCTTCTTTTAATAAAATTACAAAAGTGTGTCCGGCATTTAAAGCCGTAGCATTTCTGATAGCTATTTTTTTCATTTCTTTATCGTTTCCTTCTGCTCGCACAAGACAGGGACCTGAAGCTTCACAGAAAGCCAGGCCAAATTTTACTGTAGGTACCGAAGTAACTATTATTTCATAGAGGTCTTCAACTGTTTTAATAAAATGACTTTGCCCAATAATAATATTAGTCTCTCCAGGAACTTCCATTTTTACAATTTTAAATTTAAGTTCCATCTTTCTCCCCTCCTTAAATTAAGCTATTCCTCTATTCATTTTTAGTGAACTCAACCTCCTGACTATCTAATTTTTCTTAATTAATTGTTTTCTTAATAAGTCGAGAGCTGTCTGGGAAGCTTTCCATTTAATATTCTCTCTTTTACCGGAAAAGAGAAATTTTTGAGAAATTTCTTCTTTAGGAGTAGAGATAGCAATATAAACTAATCCTACAGGTTTTTGAGGAGTTCCACCAGTAGGACCAGCGATTCCGGTAATCCCTATCCCGATATCACTACCGCAAATTTCTCTCACCCTTTTAGCCATTTCTTTAGCTACCTGGGGACTTACTGCTCCTTTTTCCTTAATAAGTTTATCGGGGACTTTAAGAAGAGAGGATTTGACCTCATTACTGTAACTTACTATTCCCCCTTGATAATAAGTAGAACTCCCGGAGATGTTAGTAAAAAGGTGAGAGAGGAGTCCACCAGTACAGGATTCGGCAACACTTACACTAAGTCTTTTTTTCTTTAATAGAGTTCCCACTACTTCTTCCATACTTTCTTCATTTATTCCATAAATGTAATCTCCCAATCGAATCCGTAAAAAATGCTCTACTTTTTTAATTTCTCTATTTATTTTATCTGGAGGGAACTTAGCGGTAATACGAATACATACACCTTCTTTTTTTACCAGTAAAGCTATAGTAGGATTGGACTGATTTTGCAGGATATCAGCAATTTTTTCCTCTACTTGAGATTCTCCTATTCCCCAGAGTTTGAGTATATGAGACTTGATGCATTCTTTCTTACTAATCTTGGAAAGGTAAGGAATAACTTCTTCATCCATCATTATTCTCATTTCCTGAGGAACGCCCGGGAGGATAAATATTCTTTTCTTTTCTTTTTCTAAGAGAATCCCCGGGGCTGTTCCTATTTTATTACGGAGAATCTTTGCGCTATGAGGAATTAAGGCTTGTTTGAGAGCTCCCCTTTTTGTTCCTTTTTTAAAACAGGCAAGCCTCTCTTCTATCTTTGTAAATATTTCTTTATTTAATTCTAACCTTTCCCTTAATACTTCGCTTACTACTTCTTTAGTTATATCATCTTCCGTAGGACCCAAGCCCCCGGTGATAATTATTAAATCTACTCTTTTCAAGCTCTCTTTTAAAACTTCTGCTATCCTCTTTTGATTATCTCCTACGGTAGTTTTCCGAAAAACATCTATTCCCAATGAAGCTAATTTTTTAGCAATATAAGGAGCATTAGTATCCACTATTTGTCCTAATAAGTGTTCTGTTCCTACAGAGATTATTTCTGCTCTCATAATTTCTCTCCCCGTAAATAGAAAATGATCTCAGGTTTATGTGGTTAACTATTCTTCCCTTTCAACACGCTCTCTTCTATGCTAACCTTCAGGTTGTGGCTGGTACATTTTCTTAATTTAATGGAGCTTTCTAAATTTATATTGCTCAAAAAAGACTACTCCTCCAATAAGTTCTATCGCTGGTAAAAGAAGACTTGACCAATATAATCCTTTTGACTTACTCATTATTAAAATAGGGATGAGATGAGCTACACCAAGAAACAAAAGTTCTATAGTAGTAATTAAGGAAAAGTGTTTCCAGAGAATCTTTTTAAGAAGGGCTTCTCGATAATAAGATTCGGTAAAAATGACCAGAATGAGCCAGAGAATACCTAAAGCGAGAAAGGTGAATTTATCTATCGCTGGAGCAACCCACATATTAGCTGAAAAAGCATAGAGAATGGATATACATAAGTTTCTGGCAGAGGTTAAACAGAGAAATCCTAAACCGGCAGTAATAATCCATAAACCATAAACCAATATCCATTGTAGCCATTTAGTTCTCATTATATTCTTACTCCCTGGAGTAGTAAGAGCGCATCTTTTATCGGTATTCCAAACCAAGACTCTTTTAAGGTTAATTCTTTACTTCCGGTTATCGCTCTTGCATTACTCTAAACCGAAGCCTTCTATTACG
>JAGGVN010000154.1 GCA_021158005.1 Candidatus Aerophobota bacterium
GCTATCCCGAGGAGTTCTGGGTAACAGATTTAATAACCAAACCTTTGGAGAAAAAGTGGATTTCCATTACCCCTCCCAGGGAGTGGTCCTTTACCAGGATGATGAAGCATTTTCTCACCTGTTTTGTAGAAGATAAAGAGCCTTTGGTTACTGGAGAGGATGGGGCTAAAGTTATGGAGATTTTATGCGCGGTCTTTAAGTCAATGGAAACAAATAGCTGGGTTGATTTACCTCTAAAGGAAGAGGTAGTGCCACCTCATTACAGACCGTATTATGAAAAACGAAAAAGATGAGTTGAAGTAGTTAAGACCAACTAAGAAAATTGGTTCATTATTACTGATATTGCTTTGGATAGAGTAGCTTCGAAAATTCGATGAGATCGCCACATATCTGTGGGCAGGCTCGTAATGATAAATTAAAATGGCTCCGTTTTTTCACTTCGCTCTGGACTGTAGCTTTACATTGCTTAGAATAACAATTATTTTAACGGTGTTAAGAAATACTGTACTAAACTGACACCTATAAAACAGTCAAATCTCATAGTTGGTAAGTTAAAAAATTTTAATATTGGCAATAGAATTTACAGGATGAAGATATTTCAAGTATGCCAAAATTCCAGCTCAGGTACTTGGCAGTTAATCATCATTTCTTATTGGGGAATGTTTAATGCAGGTATCGTGATTAGTTTTCTGGGTCCTCTTTTGGTTCCTATCTCCAATTTTTTCCAGTTGAAGCTTGCCCAGGTGGGGTTTCCTGTTGTATTTAATTCAATGGGGTTTCTTTTAGCAACCTTTGTGCTGGCCTTCTTCTGGCGAATTTACAGAGCCCGCCTATTATTAACGTTTTCCTCTTTATTTTTATTGTTAAGTTTGGTAGGTATTGTTTTATTACATAATAGGCTAATAGTTGTGCTTATTTTACTATTTTTTGTCGGATTTAGTGCAGGAATATTGCATACCGGCCTTGACTCGCTACTTTCTGAGGCTTTTGGACGAGCAAGAGCAAAATACTTAAATATACTGCATATATTTGTTAGCTTAGGATGTCTTGCTGGTCCACTACTGGTTGGCGTTATTCTCACCTTCAGTGAAAAATGGTATTTAGTCTGCCTTTTAATGGGACTATTTAATCTTCCTTTGCCCATATTTTTCTGGAATAAAGGACTTTATAAAAGCACTATTTTTTCTAGAACTCGGGAAGTTATTGATAATCCCCGACTAAATAAACCGGTAAGTTGGAGGCTTTTCTGGCCAATTGTTTTTGCCATATTTCTTTATGTAGGAATTGAGAGTTCCTTTGCCTCATGGACACCGGTATTTTTGGTGAAGGCAAGGGACGTATCCGCTGCTATAGCAAGCTACAGTATATCTATCTTTTGGCTCGCTATGATTGGGGGAAGATGGCTTTTTAGCCATTTTTTCTATAAAGCCGATCTATCTCGTTCTTTAATTATAGGAGCAGCTGGAGGAGCTTTATTCATTGCGCTTAGCTTCTTAAGCAAAGAAAAGAGTTTAATATTGTTGTTTATAGCTTGCTCGGGATTGCTTATCTCTTATATTTATCCAAGTCTCCTTGCCTTAGGAGGAAATGTTTTTCCAAACTCTATTGGATTTGTGACAGGAATTCTAACTGCTGGTGGATTTGCAGGTTCCATGTTTTTTCCCTGGTTAATTGGTCCTATTTCTCAAGCAATAGGCCTTACCAAGGGTGTGTTTATAATTTCCTTATTGAGCATTGGATTAGCAAGCATTCTGGCATATTTTTATTATTTTCTAATTAAAAGTGTTAGTTAAGAGGCAAAATGGATAAAGTGAACTTTGTTGTAATTGGTCACTTAATTAAAGAAACCATAAAATTTCCAGAAAAGATAATTGGACCTTTATTAGGAAGTCCTGCTGCCTACTTTTCAGTTGCTGCTGCTAAATTAGGTGCAAGGGTAGGTATAGTTACAAAGATAGGAAAGGATATGCCAGATAATTTGCTAAAACCCTTGGTGGAGGTAAATGTGGATAGAAGAGGAATTAAAATTGAGGGAAAGACAACCACTAACCTTTTAATTTACGATAAATTGGGAAATAAAAGAATTGATTATTTAAAAAAGGCTCCAGATATTCTCTTCAATGATATTCCCGAGGATTACCTCGATGCGGAAATAATCTTCATTTGTCCTATAAACTACGAGGTTCCAATAAAAACTGTGGAGGCTGTTAGAAAAAATAGTAGAGCAATTTTAGCCGTAGATCTAGGTGGATATGGGGGAGCTGCCTCAAGTGAGCATCCTGGTGACCAAGAATTTCTTAAAAGATTAGTTGGATACTTTGATATAGTCAAGGCAAGTAGTGAGGACTGCCGGTACTTATTTCCCTCAGAGAAAATTAGTCCTCCAGAAAAAATAGCAGATCTTTTTGTTAAATGGGGTGCTAATACAGGTATTGTTACTCTTGGGGGGAAAGGATGCATCGTTGTAGCTAAAACTTATAAATTTAAAATTCCAGCCTTTCCAGCTAAGGTTGTAGATTACACCGGTGCAGGAGATGTATTCTGTGCTGGCTTTCTTACTGAATACTTAAGGACCAAAGATGTACGAAAATCCGCACTATTTGCCAGTGCTACCTCTTCTGTAGTAATTGAAGGTACAGGAGGGGTAACTGCCAAAAGAATGCCAACTTCTTCCAGAGTTTATGAAAGAATGAGGACTTTTGATATAGTTGATTATCTTTAGGAAAGGAAAATTTAAATGCAGATACTGTCTGTATTAGAAGAAGCTTTTGAACTTGTAAGAGAATATCTTTTAACCGAAGGATATAAAGATACTCAAACTGTTAAGAAAAATCCTGCAGGAGATGAGTCAAAAGTCTTTGATATTAAGGCAGAGGAGATTTTAATTAGACACTTTGAGAAAAATTTACCCGATTTTGGTATTATATCAGAGGAATCTGGAAAGCTTTTTCATAATAATGTGGATAATGTAATAATTATTGATCCAGTAGATGGATCTTTCAATTTCTTGCGAGGGATAAGGAGTGTAGGATGCTCTATGGCTGTGGTGGAAGGTAAGGAGTTAAATATTCAAAATGTTAAAGTGGCTTTTGTAGGAAATGTTGTAACTGATGATAAATTCAAAGCAGAAAAAGGACATGGTGCGTATTTGAACAATAGGAGGATTACCACCTCTTCCTTAACAGATATTTCTAATGCTGTTTTGGGTATAGATCTTGATTTTGATAATCCATTGGATAGGGAAAAGATAAGAAAATTTCTTATTTCGGCTAAGTATATTAGAAGAATTGGTCCTACCTCTATAGAGCTTTGTTACATTGCCAATGGAGCATATGATGCTTACATAGACTTAAGAAGGATAGTAAGACCTGAGAGTTTCTTTGCAGCTTCCTTGATAGTAACTGAGGCAGGGGGAGTTTTTACCGATGCTCAGGGAAAAGCTCTTACTAAATGCCAGATGATAGAAGGTTACAATATAATAGCAGCTGGTAACATAGCTCTCCATCAAAAATTAGTCAAACTCTTCAAAGAATAAATTCTTTTTCCCAATGTGATTAAAGGTTGGCTAAAAAAGACTACTTCCGATTTCAGGTTTATTCTGAAAATGTGGTATATTTCTTTTACAGCAAGAAGAACACTTTGAAACTGTTTCAACCTCTAACTCGTCCATGTTTGCCACCTGATTGTGAAAACCTGCATGAATAAAGGATAAAATTTTTCATTTGGCACTACAAAGTGTCAAAAACCGCTTCAGTTCTTACATCAAGGATTAAGATCCTTTACTCCAAGAGCAGATACAGCTTTCTTGCATCCCTTCCTTCTCGTGATACAATCCTGTGAGTCTCTCCCTTGATGGTAAGCTTAGCTATACCAATAGTTTCTGCTTTCTCAATAGCATCTTAAGGAGAGGTCAGATAAAACCTATAGTAGAAAAAGAGTACTCTCTCAGGTGGATATCTACTTAGGATAAGATAGTAAAGTGGCTAAAGGAGAAAAGGATATGTTACAAATATATGTTTGTAGCATATCTTAAGTAAAGTATATAGAAACTAATTTCTTTCCAGGAAGAGAATTTACAAATGATAGAGATGTTAAAAGAGGAAAAAACCTCGCTTTTTACCTTTCTTAGAGAATGCGAAGGGCTATGGAATCATGCTTATCTGCAAGGTTACTCCCTCCTCAGTTATTTACCTTGAAACCAATTTTTATCCTCTCCCGTAAAAGTTCGTGTTCCCTAACCTCGTAAGAGCACCTGTCCCCTGACATTTGTAGAAGAATGGACACTATTTGGACACCGAGGCAAAAAACTAAAGAAAAATTACCTCTTGCATATCTGTCAAAAATAAGTTATAATAGTAAAAAAGAAAATTTTGCCGGAGTGGCGGAATAGGCAGACGCAGTGGACTTAAAATCCA
>JAGGVN010000044.1 GCA_021158005.1 Candidatus Aerophobota bacterium
AAATGTAAAAATAATAGCATATACATTGGTCAAACATCCGATTTAGAAAAAAGATGGAAAGATCATTTAGAAGGCAAGGTGGACTGGACAGCCAAATATCAACCATTAGAAATAATTCATTATGAAGAATATTCTACTCGTGAGGAAGCTGTTAAAAGAGAAAAAGAACTGAAAACCGGATTTGGAAGGAAATGGCTTAAAAGAGAATTAAAGGCAGGTCGGCTAAGAAAGTGGAAGGGTGGCACGGCGCGGCAGGCAGGTCAAAAAGGTGGTTTTGATGTGGTGATTGCAAATCCACCGTATGTGAGGCAGGAGAAAATAAAAGAGCAGAAAACTTCACTTCAAAAAGCGGGTTATGAAATTTACAATAGCACTTCAGATTTATACACCTATTTTTATGAGAGAGCATACAAAATATTAAAACCTGACGGTTTTTCCTATTTTATATCAAGCAATAAATGGATGAGAGCAAAGTATGGCGAAAAATTAAGAAGATTTTTCAAGCAGAAAACTGGAGTTATAACTCTGATTGATTTTGGTGGCTATCCTGTTTTTGAAGCAACAGTAGATACAAACATAATCCTGTTTAAGAAAAAGACACCTCTTGAAGATGATAATGTCCATTTTGTAAATGTTAAAAGTAAATTGGAAGATGAAGATTTAATTAGTTATATTGAAGAAAACCAGGATAATATTTTACAGAAAAAACTTGATGATAAATGCTGGACACTGGCAGATGAGAGAATATTAAAGCTAAAGGAAAAGATAGAGGAAATTGGCACTTCTTTAAAAAACTGGGATGTAAATATTTATTTTGGGATTAAAACTGGCTATAATGAGGCCTTTATTATTACAACAGAAAAACGGAATGAGATACTTGCAAATTGCAAAACAGAAGAAGAGAAAAATAAAACAGCAGAAATAATAAAGCCAATTTTAAGGGGCAGGGATATTGGAAGATATTATTATAAGTGGGCAGGATTGTGGTTAATAAAGACTGAATCGGGATGGACAAATGAAAATAGAAGGAAAGAAGATCCCAAAAAGTTTTTTAAAAGTAGTTATTCCGCAATATATGATCATTTAATTTCATTTGCTAATAAAAAAGGGAAAGGGAAAGGACTTTTTAATAGAGACGATCAAGGAGATTATTGGTGGGAATTAAGGGATTGTTCCTACTATCCCGAATTTGAAAAAGAAAAGATTGTGTGGCAGGAAATTGTTAGAGAACCAAGTTTTGCATATGACGCAGGAAAATTTTATTGTGAGGCAACATCATTTTTGATGACAGGTAATAACTTAAAATATTTAATAGCTGTGTTAAATTCAAAACCAACAGTTTTTTTCTTTAAGCTATTTTATGCCGGTGGTGGATTAGGTGAGAAAGGTTATAGATACAAGAAGGCATTCTTAGAGCAATTTCCCATCCCAGAAATCTCTAAGAAAGAACAACTACCTTTTATAACCCTTGTTACCAAAATCCTCTCCCTCACCCAATCTGAGGATTATCTTGAAAATCCGCAAAAACAAGCCAAAGTTAAAGAATACGAATGTCAGATTGACCAGATGGTGTATAACTTGTATGATCTGACAGAAGATGAGATAAAGATAGTTGAAGGTGGCAAGAGAGACAAAAACGTTCTGTAAATGGTAATAAAAACAGAAAACCTAAGAAGATGGATTATGTTAAAACTTAGAGGACTCTATTATATTACACATATTAATAATTTGCCTTCAATTTTAGAAAGAGGCATCCTGTGCCATAGAAAGATAGAAGAAGAGAAGATTGCTTTTACTCCAATCTACGATGCAGAAATAGTTGCCAGCAGAAAGGAAAAAAATTACCAGATGGACGCAATCTATGGGATTTTACAAATCTGTATTTTCAACCACGAAATGCGACGCTTTATCGTGTAGTATTTTTTAGCGGAATAAATTTAGAAGATATAATCATCATTGGACTTAAGCATGGTATTTTAGACAGAAAAGGTGTTTTTGCCACAACAGGAAACGCGGCAAGTCCTTATACAGAAATTTTTTCATCAGAAAAAGCTAAAAGGTATATTAAAGCTATACGAGAGAAGACTGATAAAGAATGGTGGGCATCAGAAGATGGTTCTAAAAGAGAATTAATGGCTAAATGTCTGGTTCCGGAGGGAGTTAATCCTGACTATATTAATGAAATTGTTGGAGTCACGCCTGGCAATATAACATTTATTTGGCATAACATATTTTATAACCAAAAATCTAAATGAAAATAAAAAGACTTATTAATTGTAAAAATAATATAAGTTATACTATCAAGTAAATAGCTCAGTAATAAGGTTCTATAAAATGAGCAGAAAGATAAGATTGCCTAACGGGAAGACCTGACCCTTAAATTTGTTTTATTCGGGGGTTGCCACTTTGAACGGAGGAAGGGTAACCCCTCTTTGTTTACTTAAATTCCTTATCCAGCATACGCATATCTTCTGATGTTAGCCTCCAGCCAAGTGCACCGATGTTTTCTTTAAGATGCTCTATTCTTGTGGACTTGGGTATAGTGATAATTTTCTTTTTAGAAATCAACCAATTTATTGCAATCTGAGCTTGTGTTTTATTGTATTTTTTAGCTAATTTGTCTAAGATTTTAAAACCAGGCCTTGTTAGTTTCCCTTTTGCCAGGGGTCTATAAGCAATAACCATAATATCGTTTTCCTGGCAGTAAGGAATTACCTCTGATTCCATATTGTTAATATACTCATTACCCTTATTTCTTACCAGGAGACTGTATTCTATTTGATTAGCGACAATTTTATTCTGGCTATTCTCCTGAGCTTCTTTTATTTGTTTAACTGAAAAATTGCTTACTCCAATGAATCTAATTAATCCCTCCTTATGTAAGAAATTTAATGCCTTCATTGTCTCCTGTAGGGGAATCTGAGGATTAGGAATATGGATTAAATATAAATCAATATACTCAGTCTTTAATCTTTTAAGACTCCTCTTTGCAGAAGCAATAACATCATCATACCTTAAATTCTCTGGCGAAACTTTAGTAGTAATGAAAAGGGCCTCCCTATCAAAATCTTTAATTACTTCTCCTACTAACTCTTCTGCGTGTCCATCTCCGTACATTTCCGCAGTATCAATATGAGTCATCCCAAGCTCTATCGCCGTTTTAATTGCGTAAATATTTTCTTCATCATAGGTAGTATCTCTTACCCTTCCTCCCCCCATACTCCATGTTCCCAGTCCTAATACAGGTATCTTAGTATCAGAAGTTAAACTCTTAAATTCCATCTTAATCTTTAGTTTTTCTGTATTGTTCATATTGGACCTCCACTCATAAACTCCTCTTTTTAATCTCAACTCATTGTTATATCAACTAATCAGAAATGGGAGACCTAAAAGACTGTTTCCCGCAAATCTTCCCGCTGGCTCTTCCATAATGAAAATAAAAATATGCTCTAAAGGAAACAAAGTTACACTCTTATCTCCACTAAAGGAGAGATTCTTACTTTTCAATGAAAGGGAGTATTACACTCATAGAAGTTCCCTTAGAAAAAATTCACTGCTCTTTGCTAAAAGTAAGTTAGAATGCCGGGAAGATTAAGAAAATTTTTAAATAAGATCGGGGGAATTTTATACTGTAAGAATTGATTCGATCTCTTTTATTATCTCCTCTTTTATCCTTCTTCCTTCGGAAAGAGTAGCTGAAAGAATATCTTTTTTTTCTTTTTTAAATTTTTCATCCTTAATGGACTTTAAGTTAATCTGGACATTGAAACCTGCGCTTCTTAAAGCTGCCTCTGCTAATAATACCCCCACGGCAATGTCGCTAATCAGGTAGGGATTACTTCTGCCTAAAAGTTCTCTGGCTAATCTTATTACTTTTAAAGAAAGTTTGGATGTTTTAAGAGGGGTGAGGGTAATCTCTTTGAGGATTTCCTGGCAAGCATTTTCATTATCTCGGTCTCTCTGAGAAAACCTTAAATAATCTTTGGCATCTTCCTCTACTAATCTGGATAATTCCAATTTTGCCTTCTCTATATCCTCCAGAATACTTTTTACTTTTTCTTCTACATCTCTAAATCTCTTCTTACCAATGGTAAAATTTGCCACCATACAAAGAAGACTGGCTCCTAATGCTCCTATTAAGGCAGCTACACTCCCTCCCCCAGGAATAGGAGTCTTAGAAGAAGTCTCTTCAATAAATTCTCTTAGAGAACTACTAAGGAGAGCTCTCTCCATTTCTTTCCTTTAAACAATTGATAATTCTTTTTTCTGTGATGATATAATCTACCGGAATATCATGAGACTGAACAGGAACAGCTTCTACCAGTTGGAGCTCAAAAGCAAGAGAAATCGTAACTTGAGAGGATACTTTCTTTAAGAACTTATCATAAAATCCTTTCCCAAAACCAAGCCTATTTCCTTTTTTATCAAAAGCTACTCCGGGAACTATTATTACGTTAATAAGATTTAAGGGAAAAGGACGATAAAAATCTCTTGCTGGTCCCAAAATCCCCCATCTTCCCTGAATAAGTTCTTTATCATAATCCTTAAGCTTGGAAGGAAAAATTTTTCTCTCTCTAAAATTAATAAAAGGAACAAGGATAGTCTTTCCTTCTTTAAGATTTTTCTTTATCATATACTCAGTTTGAACTTCATCTTTAAGGGCTAAATAAAAGAGAATTACTTTTGCATTATTAAATACACAAAAAGAAGAGAGATTCTTCTCAATTTCTCTACTCTTCTTCTCTATTTGAGGAAAAGACTGAGCACGGCGAAGAGTTAAAATTCTTCTTCGCAAAAGATTTTTATTCCAGATTAGCGTGCCTATTTTTCATCTCCTCTTGGGTTACACCCATTTCATCCATTAAAGAAAGAACAATTCCTTCTAAATAAAGAAAGAGTAATTGCTCAAACAAAGAACCCAGCGGTTGTTTCACTCTAAGCTTCTCTACAGGCATCCGAATAGTTAGGTCAGCGATTCTACTTAAAGATGAAGTTTTTTGTGAAGTTAAGGCGCAAATAATCGCTCCCTTCTCCTTAGCTAATTTAGAAAATTCTCTCAGCAGGTATTTTTCTCCGGAAAAAGAACAAATAATTAAAAGATCCCCTTTTTTTATACTGGGAGTAACAGTTTCTCCCACTACATATACTGAGAAACCAAGATGCATTAACCTCATGGCAAAACATCTGGCTATCAGCCCACTCCTCCCCTGTCCAAGAACAAATATTCTCCTTCCTTCTCTAATTACTTTTATAAATTTTCTTACCTCTGCTTCGCTTATCCCGGAAAGACCCTCTTCTATCCCCTTGAGGATTATATTTATCTTCTCTTTAAATGTACAACACTCCTTTAATTAATTATCCTGTTTTTACCAGTTCCTTTGCTTTATCTACTGCCGAGGCCGCATCAGGAGCATATCCATCAGCTCCTATTTCCTCGGCGTAACTTTGAGTGACCGGAGCTCCCCCAATCATTATTTTTACATCTTTTAAACCAGATTTTCTTACTGTCTCCACAACTTCCTTCATAGAAACCATAGTAGTAGTAAGTAAGGCAGAAAGGCCAATAAGCTGAGCTTTTTTCTCTTTAGTGGCTTCCACAAATTTTTCAGGAGAAACATCCACCCCAAGGTCGACTACTTCAAATCCTCCTCCCTCCAACATCATTCCTACCAGATTCTTCCCAATATCATGGAGATCTCCTCGCACTGTTCCCAAGACTATCGTTCCCAGACCCCTAACATCTTTATCTGCTAAGATAGGTTTTATAATTTCCATTCCCGATTTCATAGCTCTGGCTGCAATAAGAACTTCAGGAACATAAAACTCATTCTTCTTAAATTTTTCTCCCACTACATTCATCCCTGCTATAAGACCTCCATTTAAAACCTTCTTTACATCCTGTCCCTCATCAATAGCTTTTTTTACTAACTCTTTTACCTTGGGAGCATTTCCTTTAATGATACTCTCGGCAATATCCTTTAACTCCACCATTATTTACCCCCTCCTATCAGGAATTTTCCATATTATACATAACCTTTCTTTTAAGTCAAAATACGAATCATATTTTTTCTCCGGCTCGGGCTAACAATATTCTCTCTTTCTCATCCACTCTTCTTTGTAGTTCCTCAACTATTTTTTTATTTTCTTCTTTTAATAGGTGTCTGAACCTTCCTTGAGATTTAAACCATTCTATTAGAGGAACTCTTTTCCGAGAACGATAGGTAATCTTATATTTTCCATTTTCTACCTCATATAGGGGCCAAAAACCGGTAGTTACTGCCAATTTGGCGATTTGAATAGATTGGGAGGGATCGTAGCGCCATCCCCGAGGACAGGGAGAAATAATATTGATAAAGGTAGGCCCTTCTATACTTAAAGCCTTTTGCACCTTTTTTATTAAATCATTATAATAAGCAGGAGAAGCTTGGGCTACATAAGGAGAATTATGAGCCACCATAATCTCAACCATATCTTTTCTTTCCCTCTCTTTCCCTATGGGGATGGCTTTTCCTACCGGGCTGGTAGTAGTAGCTGCTCCTCGCGGAGTAGCACTGGAACGTTGAATCCCCGTATTCATATAAGCTTCATTATCGTAGCAAATATAAAGCAAATTATGCCCCCGCTCCATAACCCCCGAAAGAGCCTGAATTCCTATATCATAAGTTCCTCCATCTCCTCCGAAGGCAATAAATTTAATCTCCTCTTTAATCTTTCCCTTCTTTTTTAAAGCACGATAAGCGGTCTCTACTCCTGATAAAGTAGAAGCAGCATTTTCAAAAGCAGAATGAATCCAGGGGATTTTCCAGGCAGTGAAAGGATAAATAGTAGTAGCTACTTCCAAACATCCGGTGGAACAACAAACTACTACTGGGCTCTCAACTGCCGAAAGGACCTGCCGAACGATAATGGAAGCTCCACAACCCGGGCAAAGTCGATGGCCTCCGCTAAGTAATTCTTTTTTCTGAGATAAACTCTTAAGGGATGGCATTTTTCTCCTCCTTACTCCCTTACTCCTAAGTAATCTACCCGCTTTTCTACTCTTTTAGTCCGGGCAATTCTTTGAAGAGTTTGGTAAACACCTTTAATTTCTTCTACCTTAATATCTCTCCCTCCTAAACCGTAAATATAATTTATTATAGGAATCCTCTCGGTTTTTTCGAAAAGAGAAGAACGCACTTCTAAGAATACAGGACCTCCCTCTGCTCCAAAAGAGGCAGAACGATCCAGAATAGCTACTGCCTCTACCTTCTTTAAAGCTTCATTTATTTCTCTTCCGGGGAAAGGACGAAAACACCTTATCTTCAAAAGCCCTGCCTTTACACCTTCTTCTCTCAGTTCATCAACTGCTTCTTTTATTGTCCCCGCAGTTGAACCCAGAGCAATTACTACCAATTCTGCATCTTCCAACCTATATTCTTCTATTAATCCATAAGAGCGACCACTAATTTTTGCAAACTGTTTTCCTACCCCCTGGATAACCCTGAGGGCTTTCTCCATAGCCTCAACTTGTTGCCTTTTATGTTCAAAATAGTAATCATATAAGTCTAAAGGACCATAAGTAACCGGATTATTTAAATCAAGTAAAGAATGAGGATTTTTATATTCACCCACAAAGTTTTTTACTTCCTCATCCTCTAAGATTTCTACTCTTTCCATAGCATGAGAGAGAACAAATCCATCAAGGGTAACCATTACCGGTAAAAGCACTTCTTTATTCTCAGCAATAACCACTGCCTGGATAAGATTATCGTATATCTCCTGACAGTTCTCACTATATAATTGAATCCATCCAGAATCCCGAGCTCCCATAGAATCAGAATGATCACAATGAATGTTAATTGGACCACTTAAAGCTCTGTTCACTACCGGCATTACAATCGGTAATCTCAGGGAAGCAGCAATATACACTATTTCCCACATTAAGGCTAAACCATTAGCTGAGGTTGCCGTCATTGCCCGCGCTCCGGAGGCTGATGCTCCCACACAAGCACTCATAGCTGAGTGTTCACTCTCCACTCTGACCATCTCTGCTGAAATTAAGCCGTCAGCTACAAATTGAGATAATCTTTGGACTATCTCTGTTTGAGGAGTAATGGGGTAAGCAGCTATTACATCAGGATTAATTTGACGAATAGCTTCGGCGGCTACTTCATCCCCGGTTAAACCTACTACTCGCGCCATTTTATTCCTCCTTTACTTCTTCTACCATCTTTATTGCGTCTACCGGACATTGAACGCTACAAATCCCGCAACCCTTACAATGTTCATAATCGATATTCTTGATTTTACCATCTTCCACAATAATGGAAGAATCTGGGCAATAAATCCAGCAAAGAAGACAGTGAGTGCATTTCTCTTCATCCCTTACGGGTTTAAATGTCCGCCAACTCCCCGTCTTGTAATTCTTTGCATTCCCCGGTTCAAGAATAAGACCACCTATAGGAATATCCTTCCATCCTTTTTCTTTCATTCTCCCTTTACCTCCTCATAAGCTCTTTTAAGAGCTTCCACATTTCCCTCTATTATCCTGCTTGCAAATTTCTTTCCCATTTTTTCTTTAATGCTGATTACCGCTGTCTCAATTTTCAAAAGATTGGTAGCTTTAATTAAAGCTCCCAGCATGGGGATATTGGGCAAGTTCCTTTCCAGAGCACTCAGAGAAATGGAAGTAGCATCAACAGTATAGACTTTCCCTCTATTGAAATTTAATTTTTCTCTCACTTGGGGGGATGTGCGAGAAGTATTCACCAGGATTATCCCTTCTTCGGGAAGCCCCTCCGTAACATCCACCATATCCAATAGCGTTGAATCCAAGACTACCACCGCACTGGGATTTGTAATATGAGAATGTAACTTAATAGGAACTTCACTAATCCGCGTAAAAGATTGCATGGGAGCTCCCATTCGCTCCGGGCCATATTCCGGAAATGCCTGAACATACTTACCTTCTTTTAAAGCTGCCTCTGCCAGAATTAAAGCCGCTGTTTTCGCTCCCTGGCCTCCTCTTCCGTGCCAGCGAATCTCAATCATTCTATCCATAATACCCTCCTTAAGATTTCCATTATATAGAGAAAAGATTTTCTGTCAAATTGGAGAGTAAATACATAAAGACATTGTCACCATTCTTTATTTATTCTTCCACTAAAGGGTGGTCTTTTTACCCTGGACCAATATAGACATTTTTCTGCATAACGCAATACCTCTTTCTCCCTACCAAAGGTAAATTTTAATTAAGTTAAAAGGAAAAATTTAAGAATTTTCTCACCTAAGAGCCTTCGTTCTTAAAGAACTAGATCTCACTCTCTATTTAGTGCCCTGTAGGTAAAAATAAAAACTCTACTTCTAACCCGAATTTATCCTCTATATCTTTTCCTATAGCTTTTACTCCCAAGGTTTCACTAAGGTAATGTCCTAAGAAGATAACATTAATTTTTTCTTCCTTAGCCATCCAGTAATAACTGTGTTTGGGTTCCCCGGTAATATAAGCATCCAATCCTTTCTCCACGGCCTCAGGCAAAAGATTAATTGCTCCCCCACAAACACATCCTAATCTTTTAATCTTTAAAGGGCCAAAATCCCAGAGGAGAGGTTTTATTCCTAATTTATCCTTTATTTCTCTTACTAACTCTTCTCTCTTTTGAGGAGGGTTAAAGAACACTTCTTTCCCCAGTATAAGATCTCCATACTTCCCAAAACCCCCTCTTACTGTCCATTCTAACATCTTAACTAACTGGCTATTATTACCAAACTCGGGATGTAGATCTAAGGGGAGATGAGCGGTATAAAGAGCTATATCATTTTCAATAAGAAATTTTATTTTCTGAAAAATCGCTCCACGCAAAGGAAGACATCTCCCCCACCACAGTCCATGATGAACAAAAAGAAAATCTGCTCCTGCTCCCTTCGCCCTCTTAAAAGTCTCTAAGGAAGCATCTACTGCCAAAGCTACTTTACTTACCCTCCCTTTATTCTCCACAACCAATCCATTGAGACTTTCATCTTTAATTTCTTTAATCTTCAACAAATTATCCAGATAGTTAGTTAATTCTTCTATTTTTACCATTCTTTTTCCCTTCTTTACCGAATACAATTATTATTAAGGGATAATTACCCTCAGGGCTCCAGGGATTACCTTTAAAGATAGGGGAGTTTCGGAAATAATTTCTGCATCTCCGTGAAAAGGAAGAGAGGTATCCGCTTGCAGATAAACCTCTCTTGCCCGACAAATCTTTGCTCCTGGAAGAATCTGATAAATCTTAACTTTCGGGAGCGTAAAAGGTTTACTTTCTATAAAAATCTTTAAAAATAAATACCCTATCCTTAATCTATTAATCTTTTTCACTACACACATATCTAATAATCCATCATCGATCGAAACGGAAGGAGCAATCTGGATCACTCGAGCATAGGATTCTATATTACCGAAACAAACCATAAGGATATCTCCAGTAAAATCATTTTCATCATATTTTATTCTTACTTTTGTGGACTTACATATAAGAATTTCCCTTATAATTGCTCCGATATAGAATGGATAAATAAATATCCCGGGAATAAACTTTTTCCAGTGATTGATAAAGGTGACTATCTCGGCATCAAAACCTACACCCCCTATCCCCACATAATATTTATCTTCTTTCACTTTTATAAGATCTATTCTCTTTACTTTCCCATTTTTAAGAGTATGGCAAGCAAAGGCAAAATCTTCTCTTATGCCTAAATTGCGAGCGATATCATTTCCGATACCCATAGGTATTATACCTAAAGTTATGTCTTGTTTAGCGATAGCATTAACAACCTCATTGATAGTTCCATCACCTCCACAAACAACAATCTTCTGATAACCTTCCTTCTTCGCTTTCTCAGCCAACATCCTTGCATGCCCAGGATATTCAGTAAACACCCCGCTATACTCAATCCCTTCTTTTTGTAATTGCCTGCGAATCAGAGGAAATAATTTCTTGCATCGGCCGCAACCGGCATTAAGATTTACAATTAACTTCATCATAACTTCTTACCTCTACACTCGTCGGTATCTACCAGATGTTACAACGGGAACAATTTGATATCCAATAGGTAGAACACTTACTCCCCCCAGCCGTTCCTCTATTATTTCTTAGACTGACGGAGTAAGGAAAAAGTCTCTTTATGCGAGCACTTCTGCATTTCTCATACTTAAGCTCATTCTCTTCATTGAAACTTACCAATTTAATAAACTTCTCCCTACATCTATATTAATACAAAGGGATTGAGACTACCTTTATAAAAAAGCTAACTATTCAACAGGGATATCTTCTCCTCTTTTCTTGCGTGGCCATTCGATCTCAATCAGCCCCGGCTTTACTAATCTCACCTTGATTTCGTTTTTGCCAACTTCAGGATTTATTCTTATTCTGAGAAGATGTGATTTCTCTGTTCTTAAATATCTCAGGTGCTTTCGTGGTCCATACATCCCTATACCAAAAGGACCTATTCTCAGACCAAAATTCTCCCAAAAATCCTCAAAATCCTCCCACTCTTCCTCAAAACTCATTCATCCCCTCCCTGATTTATTTTTTACAAATACTGTTTTAATCATAAGATTATCGTAATTTTTCTCTCTTCAGTATTATAATTAAGAGAAGCTTTGCGTCAAACTAACCCCAAAATGCCTAAAGGCTTAGCTACTAAGGAGAATTTGAAAAATTAGCAAAATAATCTTCCTTATAAACTATTAAATCTGGTTGGACACACGGCTGGATTACCGCTATATTAGGGTGCGCTTGCAAAAAACCTCGCTACGGGATATAATTTAGAAGATAAATGAGTTAAAAGTATTAAATGGTAATTATTAACCAAATTTTATGTAAAGAAGGAGGTTTTTACAAAAGGAGAATAGACGATGATGAAAAAAAGTTTTTTCATTAGTTTACTCAATTTATATCGTAAACAATTACTGGAAGATATTATTCCTTTCTGGATGAAATATTCTCTGGATAAGAAAAATGGTGGTTATTACACTTGTCTGGATAGAGATGGGTCTATTTATGACAGGGACAAATATGCCTGGATGCAAGCTCGGGAGATATGGATGTTTTCAAAACTATATAATGAGCTGGAGAAAATACCTGAATGGTTAGAAGCAGCAAAATCAGGAGTTAAGTTTTTATGTAAATATTTCTTTAACTCCGAGGGACGAATGTATTTTGCGGTTACTTATGATGGGAAACCACTTTATAAACCCTGGAGTATATTTTCAGAAACATTTGCTATTATAGGTTTAGCTGAATATGCAAAAGCTTCCGGAGATGAAGATGCTCTTAAAATGGCGCAGGACATTTACAGGAAGGTAATAAAATGGGTTAACACCCCCGGGTATCTTTCATCCCATACTTATCCAAAGACGAGAAAGGTAGAATCTCATGCAATACCAATGATTCTTCTGCTTACCACTCAAGAGTTAAGTCATATCGTTAGAGATTCTCAATTTAATAAAATTATTGATGAATGTTTAGACAAAATTTTATACCGTCATACTAAAGATAAAGAAAAAGCTTTATTTGAAAATATTTCTCCGGAGAGGGAGAGGTTAGATTCACCCCAAGGTAGATGTATTAATCCCGGCCATGCTATTGAATCTGCGTGGGTTATCCTCCAAGAAGGACAAAGAAGAAACGATAAAAGGATAATTGAGAGGGCCCTAAAAATTCTTGACTGGTCTCTCCAGTGGGGGTGGGATAAAGAATTTGGAGGACTATTTTACTTTGTTGATTCCGAAGGGAAACCACCCGAACAACTTGAATGGGATATGAAACTATGGTGGCCACATACAGAAGCACTTTATGCCCTCTTACTCGCCTTTTACTTATCAGGAAAACAAAATTATTTAACCTGGTATAAAAGAGTGCATGACTGGACATTTAACCATTTTCCTGACCCTGAGTACGGAGAATGGTTCGGGTATCTTAATCGTGAAGGCAGGCCATCTTTGTATTTAAAAGGTTCTAAGTGGAAAGGATTTTTTCATCTGCCCAGAGCTTTACTTTTTAGTCTGAAGCTCTTAGAAAAAATGAAAATTAAAAGTGGGAACTCAAACTAATTTATTAAACTCTGAATTATAACTATTCTCAATTTACTATGAAGAGAAAAATAGATCTGGGATTAGTAATATTGATAAGTTCATTTTTAATAGGAATCTTCTCTAAGATGCCTGTTACGGCGATTTTAAGAAATTTCTTTTTAGCGACTATTGACTTATCCACCCTTAAATTAGTGGGGGCTATTTTGCTCATCTTTATTTTAGGTAGTCTTTTAAATGAAGGAGGAAATCTAAGAAACGTTAATCTTTCCTTAGAAGCTTTTATAAAAGATCGACGAATAACATTAATCATTCCCTCTATGTTAATGGGGCTCCTTCCGGTAGCTGCCGGGGCAATGCTTTCAGCTCCTCTAATAGAAGAATCTGGTAATAAAATGAATTTATCCCGTGAAAATAAGACTTTTCTAAATTATTGGTTTCGTCATATATGGGAGTATACCTGGCCACTCTACCCCGGACTTATCTTAGCCGCAGGTATTCTTAAGATTCCTCTCCAAAAAATTATATCCGCTCAGGTACCTCTAACGATAACGGCTATTTTCTCGGGAGTTGTTTTCGGAATAAACAAGATCCCCTACTACTCATCTTATAAAAAAGAAGAAAGAAGAGGTAAAACCATTAAGAAATTTCTCCAATTACTTTTTTATAGCTGGCCTATTTTAGCTATTATTCTTCTGGTTTTTGTGTTTAAATTAGATTTACTCTTATCTTTATTGATAATTATATCATTTATCTTCATAACCACAAAGATAAAAAAAAGAAAGATCCTCTTTATTCTTAAAAAGAGTCTCTCCGGGAGGATACTTCTTCTTATTATATCTGTAATGATATTTAAGAAGATTCTCGAAACTTCCGGTATACTCCTATTAATCCCTCAAATTTTAAATAAAGTGGGGATTCCCCCGCTAATTATTTTATTTTCTATACCCTTTTTTATCGGACTCCTTACAGGAGTTACTCAAGCATTTGTGGGAATTGCTTTCCCTATACTCTTGCCTTTTTTTGGGATAACTACTCCTAATACCAGTTATGTGATGTTAGCTTATGCTGGTGGATTTACCGGGGTTCTTCTGTCTCCTGCGCATTTATGTCTTATTGTGACCAAAAGTTACTTTAAATCCAGTCTTATTAAAGTATATAAATTACTCTTTCTCCCCATCAGTCTTGTCGTCTCTGTAGCTTTCTTACTTGTATTTATTAGTAATTTTATCTGGTAATTTATATAAAAAAAGAGCGGGATAATCCCGCTTTCTATATCTTTTTCTTAGAGAGTGAAAAATTAAATTAATTTTATTAATCGTTCTCTCAACTCTTTTCTTGGGACTACCCCTATCACTCTATCTACTACTTTTCCGTCTTTAAAGAAAAAAAGGGTGGGAATACTTCTTATTCCAAACTCGGTTGCCTTAGAAAAATTTTCATCTACATTTAGTCGGCAAATTTTAACCTTCTCATGGAATTCTTCACTTAGTGCTTTAAGAATGGGTTCTATTCTCCGACAAGGTGCGCACCATTCAGCCCAAAAATCTACCAGCACCGGGAGTTTCTCTTTAAGAACCTCTTCCTCAAAATCATTTTCTTTAATATCTTTAATTTCGCTCATAATTCCCTCCTGTATTATCTTTGAATCCTATTATACTAATTCTTTTCTTATTAGCAAGTTTTACCATTTCCTCCTTCTCTATTAGTAAAACCTTCCCTGCTTCTAAGCCTAAAACATTTCCTTTTGCCTTAATTAAGGTTTTTAAAGTTTGAAGCCCTACTAAAGGGATATCGAATCGCATATCCTGATTTGTTCGCGCTACCTTTACCACCGTCACCCCTCCTTTTCCATATTTTCCCCCACGCAGAATAGTCTTATCTGTCCCCTCAATAGTCTCCATCGCTAAGATAGTTAAATTTTTCACTACTATTGTCTGGCCTATATCTAAGTCAGCTATCTTTTTGGCCATTTTATAACCAAATCTTAAATCCTCCCATTCTTTATCACTGGGATAGCGAAGAGATAAAGTTCCTTCTTTTGTTAAATAGGAAGAGAGATATTTTAGAGGACTTATTAGTCTAATTCCTTCTCTCTTTAAAAGATTAGAGAAAAGATTGAAGAAAGATAAATCCATTCCGTCTTCTAATTCACTCAAAACGGAACTTAAAGAGAATTTTTTTAAAGATCTATCAAAAGAGAACCTTTTATCAAACTTGCCTAAGGCTATTACTTCTTTAATTCCTTCTTTTTTAAATAAATCAATGCATTTGTCTACTTGATTTAAAGGTAGCCAGTAAGTAAAAAGGGTCTTTCGAGAAATCTTAGGAGAGGTAATCCTCTTTATAGCTACAGTGATTATTTTTTCTTTACACTTTGTAGCAAATAGGAGAGGGAGTTTTCCACTCCCTGCCAGTAATCCTATCTTGTTCATTTATTACTCCTATAATATTCTTTTGAAGAATTAAATAGTAGTCATAGTAGAGGTAGAGAATATGTTAATAAACTCTCTTTTCTTTTTAAATCGGGTTAAGGAGGCGATAAAAAACTGGGGATAAAAATTGTATTTATTCTCTTTATCTTTTAAGGAAAACTTTTTGCTTTTAAGTAATTATCTTAAGATAAAAGATATTCCTAATTTAGAAATTTCACAGGTTATTAATAACTTCTAATCAATCTTTCTATCTCTCTTAAATCTCTTTTTAAATCATCGTTTTTCCTCTTTTCTTCCTCTATTTTTTTACAGGCATACATCACCGTAGTATGGTCTTTCCCCCCAAATTTTTCCCCTATTTCAGGAAAAGAGGCGTTCGTTAATTCCCGGCAGAGATACATAGCTACTTGTCGGGGGAAGGCTATTGATTTTTGCCTTTTTTTTACTTTAAAATCATTTTTTTTAACCTTATAATATCTACTTACTATTTTTTGAATTAATTCAATGGTAACTAAATCCGTCTCCGTTTTAGGAAGTATTTCCATTAAAGCTTGTTTGGCAAGGTTTCTATCTATTTCCCTTTTATGTAAAGAGGAATAAGCAAAGAGACGCACCAGACATCCCTCTAACTTACGGATATTTGTTTTTATTCTTTCGGCTATAAAAATAGCCACATCATTAGGAAGGTCTACTCCTTCTAATTTCGCTTTCTTTTTCAATATAGCAATTCTTGTTTCTAAATCAGGAGGTTGAATGTCAGCAATTAACCCCCACTCAAAACGAGATTGAAGTCTCTTTTCTAATGTAGGGATTTCTGTGGGGGGTCTATCACTGGAGAGAACTATTTGCTTATGTGCCTCATAAAGAGCGTTGAAGGTGTGGAAAAATTCTTCCTGAGTACGTTCTTTCCCTGCTAAGAAATGAATATCATCTACCAATAAAGCATCAATATTTCTATATTTCCTTCTAAATTCTATTGTTTTATCATCTCTGATGGCATTTATTAATTCATTAGTAAAACGCTCAGATGAAAGATAAGTAAAAGTCACCCCTTTTTTATGCTCAATAATATAATGAGCAATAGCTTGTAAAAGATGAGTTTTCCCTAAACCCACATCCCCATAAATAAAAAGAGGATTATAAGACTGAGAAAGAGATTGTGCTACCGCTAAAGCGGCAGCATGAGCTAAGCGGTTGTTATTTCCTACAACAAAATTATCAAAATTATATCGAGGATTTAAATTTCTTGTAAGAAACCTTTGTTCACTCAAGTTTTTTCTTTCTTCAAAGGTAATAAACCTTACTTTTACATTTTTTTCACCCATTTTTTTTAACTCTTCTTCTATGAGTTCTAAATAATTTTCTTTTAGATAATTTTTAAAGAAGTTGTCGGGGGTTTCTATGGTTATTTGGTGATAATTAAAAGAATGAAGTTTTAGAGGTCTGAACCAATCTTTGAAAACTTGGGGAGCAATTTTTTGTTCAATTTGAGATAAAAACCTCTCCCATAAAACTTTTTCTTTACTCTCCATTTAAGCTCTTTCTCGGAATTAAGAGAAGATTTTTATTAGAAGTTAATCACAGAGTTATCCACAGCTGTGGATAACTTAAAAACTAAAATTGAGAAGGAAAAAATTAAGATTGAATTTTTACTTCTTCTCTGGAAAGTAATTCTATTAAAAATCTTAGAAGTTATACACAGGACTCGAAGACTTTCTGTTTTTTAATTTCTTAGTTTATGGGGAACCTGCTGATTTAAAAGATTAGTGAATATCTCCTTAGAAGAGATACTCTCCTCTCTTACTTGATAGAATAAGTAAGCTTCCTACCACGCGATAAATGATATTTTTATCTAAAATCAGTTTATATATTTTCTCTTTTCTGTCAAGAAATTTTTTTCTCTTTAAAAATCCAGCAAGGGTTTCTGGAAAGCCAAAAATTTTTTGACAAAATTACCTGATATGATAAATTAAAATTTATAAAGGGGTAAAATTTATGTATACCAGTAATGTAAGGTTGGAGGTTTTAGATAATGGACTTAAGGTTATTGCTGAAGAAGTACATAATATGCCTATCGTAAGCGTTCTTATGTGGTATAGAGTGGGCTCGAGAAACGAACTACCAGGTATAACCGGGGCTTCTCATTTTATAGAACATATGCTATTTAAAGGAGGAGAGGAGTTTAAAAAAGGGGAAATTTTTAGAAAGATCAGTAAATACGGGGGAATCTTAAATGGATTTACTAATAATGATTATACCGCCTATTTTGAGGTATTACCTAAGGAGAAATTAGATCTGGCTCTTCGGATTGAGAGAGATCGAATGATTCGAGCTCTCTTTGATTCCGAAGAGTTGGAGGCAGAAAGGACGGTGATTCTCTCTGAATTAGAGGGAGAAGAAAATCATCCCTCCCATTTACTTTATAAAGAAGTCATTTCCCAGGCTTTTAGAATACATTCATATAGGTGGGATCCTGGAGGATTTAAGTCTGATGTGGAGAGAGTAAAAAGGGAGGACCTTTATGAGTATTATCAAAGATATTATGGTCCTCGGAACGCTACTCTGGTGATGGTGGGAGACTTTTGTTTTAAAGAGATCTTCCCTTTAATAGAAGAAAAATTTGCTGATATTAAGAAAGATACAGAAGAACCCAGAGTAAAGTTAAAAGAACCGGAACAGAAGGGAGAAAGAAGAGTGATTTTAAGGCTTAAGGGGAACAATCCTCTTCTTCAAGTAGCCTATCATACTCCTTCGATAAAAGATAAGGATATTTTCCCTTTGGTAGTTTTAGATACTATTCTCGGGGGAGCCAAGATTAGCGAAATAGGCTGGGAACTGGGAGTAAAAACATCTCGGCTTTATAGATGGTTGGTGCGAACCCGTCTTGCTTTAGAGGCGAACTCTTCGGTGGGTTTAGCTATTGACCCCCATCTCTTTTACTTTTCTATTGTCATCCAACAAGGAGTAAATCCGGAAAAGGTAGAAAAGTTATTATTCAAAGAACTTGAGGATATAAAAATTGATGAGGAAGAATTAAATAAAGCAAAGAGAGAGCTTAAATCTATTTTAGCTTTCAATAACGAAACTGTTTTATCTAAAGGATTACAACTTGGTCTTTTTGAGACTATTTCTTCTTATAACTTTATTGATATTTTTCTTAAGAAATTGGAGGAAGTAGAAAAGGAGGATGTAGAGAGAGTAGCCCGGGAGTATCTTAATGAAGATAATTGCACAGTGGGGATTTTTATCCCTAAATAGAGGAAGAGAGTGATGAATTTTAAGGAGAAATTTAATATTAAGAAGGAAAAATTTAATAACGGGATAAGATTAATAACTTTTGAGAATCATCGTCAGCCTTCGGTGAGTCTATGGGGTTCTCTGCCTGCGGGGAGTATATATGAGAGTGAGGATAAAGCGGGATTAGCTCGATTTTGTTCATCGGTGGTGCAAAGAGGAACAAAAACAAAGAACTTCGAAGAAATCTTTGAGGAGATTGACGGGAGGGGAGCTGCTTTTCAAATGAGTTCTTCTTATCATCGAACTTATTTTTCAGCTAAATGTCTCCAGGAAAATATCTCTTCCATTCTTGAAATCATCACTGATATTTTGCGTAATCCTATTTTCCCTCTGGAGGAGATAGAGAAAGTAAGAAGAGAAATTTTAACTTCTATTAAAGAAGAAGAAGAAATTCCTGCCTATGTAGCTTCTCGAGAATTTATGCATCTACTTTATCCTCAAGAGCATCCCTATCATCACTCTCCTGAAGGATATGAAAGCACCATTAAGAGAATCCAGAAAGAAGATTTAATAAAATTTTATAAAGATTATTATCGGCCAGATGACCTTATTTTAGTTATTGGGGGAGATGTGAATTCAAAATTCATCGTGGAAGAGGTGGAAAGATACCTAGGAGATTGGAGAAATCCTGGCGATCCTTTAAAGGAGGTTATCCCGAGGGTAGAGAGCCTTTCCTCTCCTAAAAAGAGAGTTATCTACATTCCTGATAAGAGTCAGGCAGATATTGTTCTCGGATTTAAAGGAGTTTCCAGAAAGGATAAAGACTTTTATGCCCTGGACCAGGCTGTGCGTATTTTAGGGGGATTTGGATTGATGGGAAGGCTTGGTGAGAATATCCGGGATAATCAGGGATTGGCTTACTATGTTTTTGCTCAAATGGAGGAATCAAAAGGAGAAAAACCCATTATTATAAAGGCAGGGGTGAATCCACGGAATGTTTCCCGGACGATTGAATCTATTCTAGAAGAATTAAACAAGATGAGAGAAAATCCGGTGACAGAGGCAGAATTAAGAGACGTTAAAGGTTTTCTTAAAGGAGTGATGCCTCTCAGGATAGAGAGCAATGAGAAGTTTGCTAGTATGCTTCATAAAATAGAGTACTTTAATTTAGGAGAGGATTTCTTGAATGAGTACTTTAACCTGGTAGATAAAGTAGGGACTAACGAGATTAAAGAGGTAGCAAGAAGATATTTTAGGGTTTCTCAATATGCTTTAGTAATAGCCGGTCCTTATAAAGAATAGAAGTAAAAGGAGATGGAGTGTAGAGGATTCACTCTAATAGAAATTTTGATAGTAGCAGGCATTATAGTTATATTAGGGGGGATAATGATAAGTAGTTTTTTACGCTCCACCCAGAAAGCGAAGACAGCTATTGCTTCTGCTTTTATTGCTGAACTTGAGACAGCTATATGTATGTACAAAATAGATATGGGAGAGTATCCTCCTGATGAGGAAGGTTCTGCCTCTCTTAAAAGAGCTCTGGATCCTTCTCCTTCTGATCCTGTTCGTAATAATCCCCGATGGAATGGACCTTATTTAGAATTCCGAGATAGGGAAGTCAACGAGTGGGACGAGCTTCTTGACCCCTGGCATAAAGGGAAGAGAGACCGTGTACATATCTATAGTTATAGTGCTGATTTTGATTGTAAAACTTTCACTCATCCTCCTTATCATAATGTGAGTAGTTTTGATATTTATTGCAAGGGATATGATGGGAAGACAGGAAAGGGTTATTATGCTGGTAATTATTGTCAGAATGAAGTAGATGATGATGGAGATGGAGTAGTGGATGAATTAGATCCGGGGGGACGGGGAGCTTCAAACGGATATCTTGAAGATGATGTTAATAACTGGTAAATCGGGATTCGCTTTGATAGAACTTGTGGTAGTAATAGCTATCATAAGTTTAGTCAGTTTTTTAGTCGTTTTCTCTGGGGGTGATTTTTTCCCCAAGACTCGCCTGGAGAGTTCTGCCGAAAATATAGCCGCTCTTCTTAGATGGGCCCGCCGACTGGCCATTACTAAAAGGAAAAGATATGAGGTAGTCTTCGATTTAAGGAGAAAGACCTATTGGGTTGAGGATGGAGAAACACATACTCGGGGAGAAGTAAGGAGACTGGAGAAAAATGTGATTTTTGCTGATCCGCATTTAGGAAAGGTGGGAGAAGAAGATGGTATGATAGAACTCGATGATCCTGATGATGATAGTTTTCTTTTTTATCCTGAGGGCACAGCAGAAGCAGGGTCTATATATCTTTGGAGTAAAGATAGTAAGAGATGGTATACGGTTACGATAGCTCTTAATGGCTATGTGAGAGTATATCCAGAAAAACACTGAAATTATAAGATGAAGAAGGTTGGTTTTACTCTCATAGAAGTTATGGTGGTAGCAGGTATTTTGTCCGTCGCTCTTTTGGTAATTGCTCGTATTTTCCCTCTGGGACTTAAGACAAAACATCTTATTGAGGAATATTCCATAGCTACTCTTTTAGGGCAGGAGATTCTGGAAAAAATAAAGGAGAGAGGGTATGATGCCCTAAGTACTACTTATCCTTCTCGGGATGGTAATTATGGAAGCGCGAAGGGAGAGTTTGAAGAGTTAAAAGGGTATTTCTGGGAAGTAGAGTGGTGGAATACTGAGATTCCCTCCCTTCGGAAAGTTCGAGTGAGGGTTTTTTACAGGGAAAAAGAAGAGAATTCCAGAGAATATTTAGAGTGGTTTACTTATATAGTAAAACAAAATAAATAGGAATTTGATGAGGGAAAGAGAGGAAGCTATCTCTTTAATAGAGGTAATTATAGCTACTTTTCTTTTAGTTTTTTTAATGTCTGTGGTTTATTATATTTTTTATAGGGGAACCTCTGCCTGGGAGAAGGGTAATATTCGTCTTCAATTATATCAAAATGGACGGAGCTGTTTAGATATTATGAGGAGAGAAATAGAATCGGCCTTTATTTCTCCGAGCAATCCTTCCTTGATATTTAAAGGAAGGAAGAAGACGCTGGAATATGTTTCTATTTCTAACAATGTAAAGAAGGCAGGGCAATACGATCTTTGCAGGGTAAAGTATTATCTTAAAGGGACGGATTTACTCCGAGAGGTGAAAACTTTTATGGATTCTCAGAGGCACGGAGGAACAGGAGTGATTGCTTTCGGTGTCCTGGATCTGAATTTTTCTTATTATGACGGGAATAGATGGCGAGAAGAATGGGATTCTACCGCAGGGACACCTGAAAATATTAATGATGACCATCTCCCTTTAGCGGTAAAGATTGCCATAACTCTCCAGGATGAAGAGGGTAAAGAGAAACCTTTTGTTCTCTCTGCCATAACAAATCTCTCTGTTAGAGGAGGAAATTGACAGGTAAAAAGAATAGGTGTAAAATATGTAAGGAGAGATAAGATGATTCGTACAAAGGGATTAACAAAGTGTTTTAATGGTTTTACGGCTGTAAAAGACTTAAACCTTAATGTGAGAAAAGGAGAAATATATGGTTTTCTCGGTCCTAACGGAGCAGGGAAGACTACTACTATTTTAATGCTTTTAGGTATTCTCAGGCCTACCAAGGGAGAAGTTTATCTCTTTGAGAAATCTCTATATGAAGATTATTTTAATATAAAGAGAAGAATAGGAGTAGTTTCAGAGAAGCAGTATCTTTATGAGGAGATGACGGCTTGGGAGTATTTAGATTTCTTTAGCGATTTTTATCAGGTGAAAAATAGCAAAAAAAGAATAGAAGAACTCTTAGAATGGGCTGGCCTTTATGGAGTGAAAGATAAGAAATTAAAGCAATTTTCTCGGGGAATGCAGCAGAAAGTAGGTATTGCCAGAGCGCTTCTTCATAATCCGGAGATCCTTATTCTCGATGAGCCTATTTCCGGGCTAGATCCTATGGGGATAAAGGAAGTAAGGGATATGATAGAAGAGCAAAAACAGTTAGGGAAGACTATTTTTATCTCCTCCCACCTTCTCTCTGAAGTAGAGAAGATATGTGATCGGGTAGGAATTGTGAATAAAGGGGTCCTTTTAGCAGAAGATAAAATGGAGAACCTAAAGATGAGGTTAAGCAGGGAGATGGAGATAGAAATAGAATTGAAAAAGATAACTTCCGAGATTATTAAGGCTCTTTCTTCTTTAGATTTTGTTAATAAAGTTACTCAGGAGAAAAATTTATTAGTGGTAAGAGTGAAGACCGATAAGGACCATCGAGATGAAATAGTAAGTACTGTTTCTTCCCATAAAGGAGTTATTTTAGGGTTAAAGATGAGAGAAATGAGTTTAGAAGAAGCTTTCGTTACCATTACCCATCGAAACGTCTCTTTACTTGCGGGAGGATAAAATGAATATAAAAGAGAGAGTATCCCATCAAATTAATGCTGTAAGGGTGATTACAAAGAGAGAATTAAAATCTACTTTTATTTACGGAATAGGAGTCTATTTAGCTATCTTTATTTCTCTTTTGATTTCTTCTTTTATCCTTAAGAATTACTTAGATGGAATAAAAGATAAAGGAATGTTAATGATGACTGATCCTTTGAATTACCCTCTCTATATCACTGCTCTCATCTCCTCTTTTTATTTAGCTTTGATGTCCTCTCTCTCTATTTCTCGAGAAAAAGACCACCGAACAATAGAAGTCCTATTTTACGGGCCCATAGATCATGCTTCTTTCGTAATAGCAAAATATATAAATGATATTCTTGTATATTTGATTATGACCCTTTTTTTCTTGGCTTATTTTTTTCTCATCTCCTTTTTGACAAACTTTACTTTTTCTTTTAGCTTTGTGAAGCTTATTATTTTATCTATCTTTTTGGCTTCTTGTATGATTAGTTTTGGTCTTTTTCTTTCCAGCCTCACTACTAGAATAAGGTCTTCCATTATATTATTTCTCAGTATAACTCTTGGTTTTTTTGCTATTCAGATGTTATACGGAATCTTAAGTAATACTAAACCCGAACTTTTGTCTACTCCTTTTCTTTATTTAAGAAATATAATAGAAGTTTTCTATCGGTGGTGTATCCAGTGGATCTCTCCTTTCTCTTATTTTGATAGAGGGCTGAAGGCTGTTTCCCTGGGAATTTATAAAGAATATGGCATAAGCATTGGATCCTCTCTTCTTTATTCTGCATTAATGATAATTTTTTCTATTCTCATTTTAAAGAAAAAGGGAATTGTAAAATGAAAAAAATTGCATTGTCTTTAACCGTCTTTCTCTTTTTGTTTAATATAATAGGGGTAAGAATGATAGAAGCAGATAATGCTGGGGAAAAAGTAGAAACGGAGACGAAGACAGAAGAATCTAAGCCAATTGAGAAGAAAGAAGAGGAAGAAACTCTCATTCCTCCGGAATTAAAAGAGCTTAGAGAGACAGGGAAAGGTAAAGAGGAAGTTGTCTATAATCTGGATTTATTTAATGGGAAAGATTATACTCCGGGAGTCTTTTCCCCCTTGAAAGCAGAAACTATTTATATTATTGCCGGTGTAAATAATGTTTTTTCTCCCGAAATTACTAAAGTATATTTCTGGCCAGTGACTGGAGAGTATGTAGCTGATTGGTTTGCTCTTGATGAGTATATAGGGGAAACCTTAGAAATTTTAAAGGGAGATAAAGTTATTCACTCTTTAAAGAAGGAAAAATATTCTCTTTCTTATGCGGAAGGAGAGTATACTCTTCTTGTGGGCGAAGAAGCTACTCAGGCATACCAGAATTATAAAAAAGCTAAAGAAGCTTATTCACAGTATTGGAAAGATTACATAGATTATCAGCAAAAGTTAGCTGAATACCAGAGGAAGAAGAGCGAAGGCAAAGAGAATCTTAAAGAACCGGAGCCTCCCAAAGAGCCGGAAAGGCCAAAAGGAGAGATACCCGAACCGAGAGATGCTTTTATCGTGAATTTGGAAGAGGGAAAGTATAAGATTAGAGTAAGGGATAGTGAGGGGAAAATAATAGAGGGGACCGAAAAAAGCATAATTGTCTTTTCTGGGAAGCAAGCTGTAGGGTATCAGATTATAAGAAAAGATAATTGGCCAGCAAGATGTGATAACCCTCTAGAAACTATTTATGTAGCTGAAAAGGATATCCTCTATTTTACTCCTGTCAGAGAAATAGGGTATGATAATTTTTATTATAATAAAATGCTCGATCCTCAGACTATCAAAGGAGTTAAGGGAGCATGGAGTTGGGTATATTTAGAACCTACAAAGAATTTAACTCTTAATTTCTCTAAGGGAGGAAAGATCCTGGAGAAAGTAGAAGTGTATAAATATTATGTAGATTTGATTCCCGGGCATGCTCTCGGGTTTAATATTGTTAAATATGATGAGGAGAATCCTCCTGAAGGTAGCCCTACTCAATTTATGGCTTATAAGGTAGAGTTAAAAGAAAAAGGAGGGTATACAATTGAGCTTCAGGATTATACAGGAGAGATTATCCCTGGAAGTAAACGGGAGATAAGGATGGTGCGGGAGGAAAATACACAGGTTGTCTATTTGCCTGCTTTAATCTCTTTACCTTTTGG
>JAGGVN010000120.1 GCA_021158005.1 Candidatus Aerophobota bacterium
GTTGTTGGAGATCTTAAAGCTCTTTCCCACGTATTTTCCCTCGCCGGTAAGGAGGAAGATAACTGCTTTTTTTCTGGCTTTTGTCAATTCCGACATTTAAGGTCTTTAACAATTTTATTACCACCTTTAAAAGCTTAAGATTGGGACCGAAGCTTCCTGGTGTGCTTCTTTTATGCATTCTTGGTCATTTATGAGCAGTTAGCTTCTTTCCTTCTAAGTGCACCGTGCCAGTTTTCTCATCAGGGAGAAGAGGATCTGCTACAGTGTGTGTTAGCATCTTCAGCAAATAGACCCGGGAATGCTCACTTTAAGAAGCGGTCAAATCCGCAAGGAGAGATTGCATTTTCCATCTTCTATCCCGAAACTCTTATGAGAAAAAATAGGAAGTTTCGATCCCAAAGTCAAATTTTTAAAGAACGATTTAATTATTAAGATCAAATATAAAACCAATAAGTAATAAATTAAACATAATATACAAGGAGGATTATGAATGAACAGAAAAATAGTTAAAGATAAAAAGTTAGCTATTCATGGAGGAAAGAAGACAGTTCCTGATAATTTAAAAGTAAAATGGCCTATCATTACCGAAGAGGATAAAAAGGCGGTAATGAGAGTCCTTGATAGAGGTATTATCTGGGGTCCTTATGCACCTGAAGTAGTGGGATTACAGGAAGATTTTGCTAAATATGTGGGAACAAAATATTGTATCGCCGTAAATAGTGGAACGGCTGCCCTGCATATGGCTATAGCTGCTGCTGGAGTAGGCCCCGGAGATGAGGTAATTACTTCCTCATTTTCATTTTTATCTTCAGCTACAGCAATTCTCCATCAAAATGCAATTCCTATATTTGTAGATATAGATCCCAGAACTTTCAACATTGATCCCGGGAAAATAGAGGAAAAGATAACTAAAAAGACAAAGGCTATTATTCCTGTTCATATTCATGGTCTTCCTGCAGATATGAACAGGATAAATAAAATTGCCCGAAAATATAACTTAGTAGTCATAGAGGATGCTGCTCAGGCGCATGGAGCAACCTATCACGGAAAGAAAGTAGGGAATTTCGGTGATATGGCTATTTTTAGTTTAAATACTACTAAAAACCTTCCGGGAGGAGAAGGAGGTCTCTTTGTTACTAATTCTAAAGAATACAGAGGAAAAGCTAATATGACCCGTATGTTTGGAGAAATTCTTAATCCTGAGGAAGGAAGAAAATATAATGCCTATACTATGGGATGGAATTACAGAACCCAGGAGATGCCTGCTGCTTTTGCCCGCAGTCAATTAAAAAGATTAGATGAATATAATGCTAACTCTCAAAGAAATGGTGAATATTTATCAAAGCATTTAGCTGAGATTAAAGGAGTAATTCCCCCTTATGTTCCCGAAGATAGGACTACCGTTTATCATAAATATAGAGTAAGACTTAATCCTTCTGAGCTGGGTATAGATATGGAGGTCTCTAAATTTAGGGATCTGGTAATGAAAGCTCTTCAGGCAGAAGGGGTAGACGTAGTCTTCTGGCAAACTGTTCCTATCCCCGGTCAAACTCTCTTTAAGTTAAAGGAGGGTTACGGCAGGGGCTGTCCCTGGAGTTGTCCTTATTACCACCAGGAAATTAAATACGATCCCAATGATTATCCAGAAACAGTTAAATTACTCAATGATTCCTTTGTTGTCTGTTCTGAGCCCTATCCCATCTATTGCCAGAGGTTTGAATTGATGAAATATTATGCCGAAGCGTTCCAAAAAGTGTTTGATAATATAGAAGAAGTTGTAGGGGCAGAATAGCTAAAAATAATAGGAGAAAGGAGAATGCTTGAAAAGTTGACAAAATTCTTAGTTATTGAGAAGGTTAGCTCGACTATTTTCTTTGTTGAAGAGGAGGGAAATTTAAAGCAGGGTATAGACATTTTGATTGAAAATAGAGAGAATCCCACAAGAGCGAATGTAGAAATTAAATTAGGCTTGAAAAAGGAGAATATAGAAATAGAAAGAGTAGATAAAGGAAGGAGGTCGTATCGTATTTATATCCCTGAAATTCAAAAGAGAATGAATGCACAGTTTGTCCTTTTTGCCAACGGAAAAGTTCAAGATAAAAAAACTATAAACTTAGAATCTCGAAAACACTGGCAGATATATCTGGTTCATCTCTCTCACCACGACCTTGGATATACAGATTTACCTACAAATGTTTTGCAGGAGCACGACAGCTTTATAGATGATGTCCTCCGTTTTTGCGAAGAGACAAAAGAGTTTCCTTTTGAATCAAAGTTTAAATACACAATTGAGCAAGCCTGGTCAATAATTCATTTTATTAAAAATCGACCAAAGGAAACTATAGATAAACTCATTCAGTTCATAAAAAAGGGACAAATTGAAGTTACTGCCTTCTTTGGGAATGAGATTAGCGAACTATGTAGCCATGAGGAGCTAATCCGTTTGATGTATCCATCATTTAGCTTAAAACACAAATATGGGATCCCAATTCGTTCTGCTGAGTTGGCTGATATACCTGGCTTAAGCTGGGGACTGGTAAAAGTATTAGCTGGAGCAGGCGTAAAGTATTTTGCACCTGGCCTGCCAGACTACTTTAGCTGGGGCAAGCGTAAGGTACACATCTTTTGGGATGAATCCTCCGTATTACCTCGTGACTTACCCGGGGCATTTCTCTGGCAGGGGCAGGATGGCGCTAAAGTATTATTCTGGTATGGCGAACTTGGGGCTGGTGGCTTGTCCTGGTGGGATTATCAGGAGGCTTTTTCTAAGCTTCCGGATATGCTCGATAAACTGGAAAAGAAAGATTATCCTTTTGATATTATTCGGTATAGATTTATAGGTGGACATCGTGATAATTCTCCGCCAGCCCTTCGTCTAAGCTATATCGTGAGGGAATGGAATAAGCGTTGGGCTTATCCCAAACTTATTGTAGCTACTAACTCTGATTTCTTTGAACAATTGGAGAGAAAATGGGAGAAAAAACTTCCTGTTTTCCGGGGAGAACTGCCTAATACTGACTATACAGTTGGAGCTACTTCTACTGCTAAGGAGACAGGTATTAACCGAGTTACTCACAACCAGTTACATTCAGCAGAGAAATTTGCTACTATATCAGCCGTTGTTAGTGATTATTCTTATCCTAATTTGACTCTTAATAAAGCATATGAGGATATGCTCCTTTATGATGAACATACCTGGGGAATGGCTCACCCTCTTGGTCCAGCTCAAGAAGCTCACTGGAGTGAAAAGAGCAGTTTTGCTTATCGAGCATCTGCTTTATCACAGGATGTTCTTTTGAAGAGCCTTAACAAGATTGTTGATGAGATAAAAATGCCTAATAATGACTACCACATTGTCGTCTTCAATTCACTTTCCTGGAAGAGGACAGAAGTAGTGCGGACTCCACTTAAAGTACAAACTCCCTGTGGTAGGCCTATGTATCTTGAATATCCGGAAAATGAAGTTTCACCCAGACTCGTCTCTGGTTCAGCTATAGGGAGAAATATCATAAATCTTCCTCAGGATATTATAGAAAAGTCCTATGAACTTATTGATGTAGATACAAATGAGAGGATACCTTATCAAATTGTTAAACTTAATGACCCTAAGGCCCCTGTCCCTTATGCTTCATATCAATACGCTCTGGGAGGGGTTGACCCCGCTCATCTTTTTGAGATAGTCTTTATTGCTAAAGATATTCCTCCTATGGGTTATAAGACGTATCGAGTTATTCCCTGTAAAGAAACTTCAGATTTTACGAGTAATATTGAGGTCAGGGAGGAAAGTATAGAAAACCGCTTCTTTAAAGTCATTTTAGATTCTAAGATGGGCGTGATAAGGAGTATTTATGATAAAGAATTACAAAGGGAGCTCGTTGACCAGGATGCCTCCCATAAACTCAATCAGCTCATCATTCGTTCCGTAGAAACTGGCAAGGAAGAAAAACCCGGTATATGGAGAGTTTGCAAAGGAGCAAGTGGTCCCGTTTATGGAAGTCTTAGAATTTCTGGGGAAGCTAATGGTTATCCTCAAATAACCGAGGAGATTATCCTTTATGATAAAATAAAACGGATTGATATCTTTAACCGGATATTGAAAGATTCTACACCGTTTTTGGAAACTTATTTCGCTTTTCCCTTTAAAGTAGAGAACCCTTCATTTCGTTTTGAAGGCTGTAATTCTATTATTGAACCACTCAAAGATCAATTTCCGGGCTCAAATTCTGATTATTATACAATGCAATATTGGGCCAGTGTCTCTAATAAAGAAATGGGTGTAGCTTTATCCAGTATTGAGGCACCTGTTATTGAATTTGGGGGACTTTGGCCTGGTTATGTTTCCCAGGCACATCATGGTATTACTCCTCAGGGATTCGGACATGATTTCCTCAAAGGAGGAGAGTTAAAGAAAGGACATATGTATTCTTATGTTATGGTCAATAACTTCCGTACAAATTTTCAACCTGTTCAGGTAGGCGAGAGACTCTTTCGTTATTCAATTTTTACCTATAAAAAAGATTGGAAAAGGGGAAGAGTATATCAATTTGGCTGGTCATTCCAGAATCCGCTTATTCCCGTGTGTATGAAGGGTAAAAAAGAAGGCACTCTCCCTGCTTCTTATAGTTTTTGCGAGGTAGATAAGCCAAATGTTCTTCTTTTGACATTGAAGCAGGCAGAGGATGGCGAAGGATTAATTATGCGTCTTATGGAAACAGAAGGTAAGAATACCGATGTTAAAGTAACATTACCATTTTTTACCATTACCAAAGCTTACCAGACAAACTTAGTTGAGGAGAATGAGAAAATTCTTTCTATTATAAAGAAGCATTCAATAGAAGTGTTTGTCAAAGCTTTCGGGATTACTACAATTCGGGTTCAGGGAATTTAATAGGAGGAGAAAATGTTAAAGCCTAAGGTTGGATTTTTTATGCTTTGCCATCCCTTAGAGGAAGGAAGAGAAGAAGCTCCTCATCTTTTTCAAAAAGCTAAGCTAAAATTAGAAAAAATTAATCTAAATGTTGTTTCTGCCGAGGAAATAGTGGAGGATGAAAATTCTGCTCAAAGAGTAGCTAAGAAATTTAAAAAGGAAGATGTAGATGTCCTCTGTCTTGTGGAGGGAACCTGGAGCTCGGATTATTTAGTCCTGGATATATTGGAGGAAGTTGATGTCCCCATTATTACCTGGGGACTCCCGGGTATCCGCAAAGGCTCTTTATGTGGTGTTCAACAGCTTAACTGTGTTCTTACCGAGATAAAGAAGCCTTATAAATTCATTTATGGAAGTGTAGATGAGGGAGAGCCTTATAAGAAAATTGAAAGATATGCTAAAGCAAGTGCTTTAAAGAAAAATTTGCGAAAAATGAGATTGGGACTGGTCGGCTATCGGATAAAAGGAATGACAGAAGTTAGCTTTGATGAGTTGGAGCTTAAATCTCTTCTTGGTCCTCGCATAGTTCACTTTGGACTGAACAAGCTTAAAGAGGAGATGAATAAAATTTGCGATGAAGAAGCAAGAAAAATATGGAGAGAAATTAAAGAAAGGGTAGGGGAGATTAAAGTAACCGAGAGAGAAGGATTAAATTCAGTAAAAGCATATTTAGTCCTGAAGAAATGGATAAGAGAAGAAGAGCTTTCGGGGATAGCTGTAGAATGTTATCCTGATTTTATGGGAGAGGTTTGTTTGGCTTATTCTCTTCTTGGAGAGGAAGGAATTCCCGGAAGTTGTGAGGGAGATATGAATTCATTAATAGCTATGGTCATATTATATTCTTTAACAGGGGTTCCTCTTCATAATACTGACCTTTTAGCAATTTATCCAGAAGATAACACTATTGTTTTTTCCCACTGTGGCTCAGGAGCGTTTTCTCTAGCTGAAAGTAAAGAAAAAGTAAGTTTATCGCCGGTAAGATTGGCTAACAGAGGAGTAAGTGTCCTCTTCCCTGCAAAACCCGGCAAAGTTACTTTGGTTAATTTAGTGGGGAGAAAAGATACTTACCGAATGTGCATAATAGAGGGAGAAGCAGTTAAGACAGAAATGGTTTTTGCGGGAAATCCTGTTAGAGTGAAGTTTCCTATTCCAGTAAATAAATTTTTAGAAATAGTAGCAGAAAATGGTTTTGGGCATCACTGGATGATAGGTTATGGAGAAGTTAAAGAAGAGCTAAAGGATTTCTGTAAATTAGTAGGATTGCGTTATGTGAGTATATAAACGCAGGCTAAAGCTTCTAAATGCAGACTCTGAGTCTTGCAGCTACCAACGAGACCGGAAATAAAATAGATATTTTTAGAGGTTTCATCTATGAAACACGCTCTATACTAACAAGTCCGATAAGTCGGACCGCTACAATATTGGGATTTTTCAACCAGCCTTCGCGTAGAAGAAAAATATTTTTAATATTAAATATTAATGGAGGAAGTTATGAGATCGCGGGAACGTCTCTTGGCTGTTATTAAAGGTGAAAAACCAGATCATATACCCCTTTATTGTTGGGTCTTTGGTTTTAATGCTCCCAGACATTTGCGCTGGACAAGAAATGGCCGGGAGGTTACTCATTGGTATACAATGCGTTTAGAGCACATCCATACGCTTCCAGAACCCTGGGATGTAAGGGAGGATTTTGAGCGTGTTAAGCGCTGGCTCTCCTTAGGACTTGATGATGTTCTTGATATCTCTGTGCCCTGGAGTGTACATCCTGAAGTCGAAATTAAAGATTGGAAGGAACCTCCATCTAATAAGGAACCTTATTCCCTTTTATGCCGGGAATATGCTACGCCGGCTGGCAAGTTAAGACACATAGTTCGAGAAACTAAAGAAAATTTAGGAGCAGGATGGGTAATTCAACCCAAAAAGGTGCATCTTTTTGAGGATTTTAATATCCCCCGAGCTGTAAAGCATCTTATCAACAGCTCCAATGACCTTCCTAAACTCCGTTATCTTCTTCAAGACCCCACACGAGAGAAATTAACGAGTTTTAAAGAGCGTATGGCTCAGGTAAAAAAATTTGCTCATGATGAGGGGGTTCTTATTCAAGGATGGAGCGCTTTTGGAATAGATGGCATTATCTGGTTAAGTGGTGTAGAAGAAACAGTTACCTCCGCTTTACAGAAGCCCGATTTTTTCCAGGAGTTTATAGAGGTAATGTTTGAGTTTGACCGCCGGCGAACTGAGATTATTTTAGATATTGGTGGGGTGGATATAGTGGTGCAACGAGGCTGGTATAGCTCTACAGATTTTTGGTCACCCACTTTATTTCGTCGTTTCGTATTACCTCGTTTAAAAGACCTTGTCCATCTAACACATCAAGCAGGTAAGTATTTTGCTTATGTTATGACTACCGGAGTTATGGCAATGCTTCCCATGCTTAAAGAAGCTAATATTGATTTATTGTACTTTGTTGATCCTGTTCAGGATAATATAGACTTAAAGATATTAAAGGAGCAACTTGCGGGACAATTTACTCTTGCTGGAGGAATAAATAGTAGTATTACTTTAAGTAGAAGCTCACCTGAAGAAATTCGCAGGGCAGTCCATACCGCTATAGAGAGTTTAGGACCAACCAATTTTATACTCTCCCCTGTGGATGCCTTATTTCCGGATACGCCCTGGGAGAATGTAAAGATAATGATTGATACCTGGCGTAAGGTGTGCAGGTAAAGGCATTTGACAAAAAACCGCATCTACCATATATTTAAGCTAATCTTATCTTGAAAATTTATAGCTAATCCCCTTAGGAGAGGAGATTAAGGGGATATACTTAAGACAAAGAGGTTAACTTAAGTTTATGAAGGGCAAAATTTATTCAAAGGATTTAGGAATTGACCTTAAATCAGGTAAAGAGGAAGAGATTTTTAAATGGTTTCTGGCCTGTTTGCTTTTTGGAAAACCAATTCAACAAAAAGTAGCTAAAAAAGCCTATTTTGAATTTAAAAAAGCGGGTATTTTAAGCCCGGAAAAAATTTTAGAAGCGGGTTGGGATAAATTAGTAGAAATTTTAGACCGCGGTCATTATGTTAGATACGATTTTTCTACCGCTACAAAGCTATTAGAAATCTGTAAAAAACTGAAAGAAGAATATGGAACTCTTAATAATCTTTTAAACCAGGCAAAAAATAAGAAAGACTTAGAGAAAAAACTCCAGGAGTTTAAAGGGATAGGACCGGTCACAGTCAGAATATTTCTGCGAGATTTAAGTTTAATAAAAAGCACAATAACTTTCTGAGAATCTAAGATGGATATCTATTCTTTATTAGATAAAAGATTCATTTGCTCATTTTGCGGCAGAGAACATTATATTCCTATAAAAAGAATAATTACTAAGAAAGGGGCTATTTCTTTACTCTCCTCATTTCTTTTAGATTTAGTAAAAGGGAGGAGAGTTTTAATCTTGAGCGATAATATAACTTATGATGTAGCTGGAAAAAGATGTGAGGAGAATTTAAAAGGAGAGTACGAAGTAACCTCGGTTATTCTTAAACCAGAAAGCGGGAAAAGGGTCCATGCCGAAGAGAAGTATCTTCCCCAAATCTTCAAAAATGCAAAAAATCAAGATGTCCTTATTGCTGTAGGAACAGGAAGTATAACAGATATGGGTAAATATGTATCTAACGAGCTAAAAATTCCCTTAATAAGCTTTCCTACTGCACCTTCAATGAATGGTTTTACCTCTGGAGTCGCTGCTCTGCTTATGAGGGGTTTGAAGATAACCATACCGGTAAAACCCGCCTTGGGTATTTTAATTGATACCAGGATAATTTCCTCTGCTCCCTTAGAATTAATAAAATCTGGATTTGCGGATAGTTTAGCTAAATCTTTTGCTAATACTGATTGGAAAATTTCTTCTATGATTAGTGGAGACTTTTTTTGTCCCCTGCCTTTAAAGATAACTACCCAGGCGGAAGAGAAATATATTAATAAAGCTGAAGAATTACTTCAAAGAAATGAGAAAGTAATTTCTTATTTAATGGAGGGACTATCGGCAGGAGGGTTTTCTATAATCCTTGCCGGAAAATCTTCTCCTGCTTCCGGGGGAGAACATTTAATTTCTCATTTTTTTGATATAGAGGCTAACAAGCGAAAAAGAGAACCATTTTCTCATCATGGCCTCCAGGTAGGTCTGGGAATTATTATCTCTTCCACTATTTATGAAAGATTAAAAGGTTTATCTTCCCGGGAGGTAGAAAGAAGACTCCGAAATAAAAAGATTGATTATGATGAGGAAATAAAATCTTTTGGTAAAGATGCACCTTTAATTAAAAAAGAATTTAGTAAAAAAGTTTCTATTCTAAAAGAATTACCTAAGAAGCTACCCTCTTTATGGAATGAAATTAAAGAGAAGGCTTTTCCTTTAGTTCATTCTTCACAAAAAATTAGAGATTCTTTAAAAAAGACAGGTTGTCCTTTATGTTTTAAAGAAATAGGGGTAGATAAATCATTAGCTTATAAAGCGATAATGACTTCTCGATATATTCGGGGAAGACTTACTATTCTGGATATTGCCTCTGAGTTGGGAATACTAAGAGAAATTGCCGAAGAATTTTCTTGAAGGAGAAGAAAAGGAGGATGATTATAAAGAAGAATAAAGATGAAATAATCAGTTATTTAGAGGATAGCTCTAATGTAAAAGGAGGTAAAGCTGAGACTCTTTATGTTCCAGAGAATGAAAAAGAAGTATTAGAAGCGGTGAAGGAATGTGCCTCTAAAAGAGTGCCTTTAACCATTTCTGCTGGAGGAACAGGAACAGTGGGAGGAAGAGTTCCTTTTGGAGGAAGGATTCTCTCGGTGGAAGGGTTGAATAAGATCATCTGTGTTGATGAAAAGAGGAAAAGAGCAATTCTTCAGAGTGGAGTTATTATCTCCGATTTTCTCAAAATTTTAGAGCCTAAGAATCTCTTTTATCCTCCCTTCCCTACAGAGAGGACAGCCTTTATTGGTGGGAATGTTGCTACTAATGCTTCTGGAGAATATAGTTTTCGTTTTGGTTGCACGAGAAAATATATAAGGAGGATAAAGGTAATTCTCTCTACCGGCGAACTTATAGAGATAGAAAGAGGAAAATATTTTGCCAGTAAAGATGGTTATCTTCGGATAGCTGAAAAGAAGATAAAAATTCCTTCTTATATAAGTCCTCCAATTAAGAATTCCGCTGGTTATTTTTCCCACCCGGAGATGGATTTAATTGATCTTTTTATCGGTTCCGAAGGAACTCTGGGAGTTATTACCGAAGTGGAAGTAGAACTAATCCCGGCTTTTTCCTCTCCGTTTATAATGATAATCTTTTTAAAGGAGGAGAAAATTTTGAATCTTCTTGGGGAAATCAAAGAAAGTAAGAAGATAAGTCCTTTATGTTTAGAGTACTTTGATAAACATAGTCTTGAATTTTTAAAAGAGGATTTTCCTGATATTCCTGAGGGTGCTCGAGAAGCTCTTTATATAGAAGAGGAAGAGAGTGAAGATATTTTGGAGGAATGGGTAAATTTAATGGAGAGTTATCCGGTGATTGATACCTGGATTAGCCAGGATAGAGCTACTTACGAGAGACTTATTAATTTTCGCCATAAACTGGCGGAAAATATTAATAATTATTTTAGAAAAATTAAATTGACGAAGGTTGCTCTTGATATTGCTGTTCCTGAAAATTCTTTTAGAGAACTATTTAACTTTTATAAAAATATAAGATTAAATAATCCCCGGATTGAAACTGTGCTCTTTGGACATATAGGAGAAAACCACCTTCATTTTAATTTTTTTCCTCGGGATGAGAAGGAGAGAGAAGAAGTTATTAAAATATATCAGGAAGCGATAAAAAAGGGAGTAAAATTAGGAGGAACTATCTCTGCAGAACATGGTGTGGGGAAAATAAAGCATAAATATTTAGAGATGATGTACGGGAAAAAGGGAGTGATGGAGATGGTGAGAGTGAAGAAAGAGATCGACCCTTTCTGTATTTTTGGCCTGGATAATATCTTTTCGAAGAGTTTACTCCGTTCTTAATTTTCGGTTCTTAGTTTCTACAATATTAGCACCGGCGAAACTCCCTAAACCTGTATTTTATTCCACAATCTAAATAGGATAAATTAAAATGTTTATAGATTCGCATATTCATCTTGAGGGAGAGTATACGAGAGAGTGGATAGATAAGTTTATGGAGATGGGGAGAAAAAAAGAGATTGAAAAATTCTACATTACCGAACATATTCACTTATTCCGGGAGTTTAAAGAGATACCTTCAATAATAGTCAAAAAATTTGGTGAAAATGAAGATACTCTTTTTATGAAGAATTGGTGGAGAAAGAACTCTCAGAAAAAGCTCGATTCATATGTTCAGTTTATTGAGGATTTAAAAAAGGAAGGCTACCCGGTAAAATTAGGAATGGAAGTAGATTGGTTAGAAGAGGACTCTAATAATTTAATTTGGGAAATTATTCGTAAATACCCCTGGGATATCTTAATTGGGTCAGTCCATTGGATAAAAGGTTGGGGTTTTGACCATCTTGATCGCTTCTTTACCTGGAAAAAAAGAGATGTTTATAAAGTATATAAAGATTATTTTTATTTAATTAAAGAAGCTATAAGAAGTAAAATGTTTGATGTTATCGGACATTTTGATGTGATAAAAATTTTTGGAGTTTATCCGGAAAAAGATTGGCAAAGTCTGGCAAGGGAAGCAATAGAGTTGATGTCTAAGACGAGAATCGCCTTAGAGGTCAACACTGCCGGTTTGCGTAAACCTGTGAGAGAAATCTACCCCCGAGAGGAATTTCTTAATTTATTTAAAGACAAAAAAGTACCCCTTACTTTATCATCGGATGCTCATAGACCCGAAGATGTGGGTTATAAGTTCAATGAAGTCTTGAAAATTTTAAAAGAGAAAGGGTATAAGAAGCTGATTACTTTTTGTAAAAGGAGATATTATACGATTAACATATTTTGAAAGTTGTCTCAGGAAAACTTGCTCCAAAGTTTTTTATAAGTTTCAAGAATTTTGACATTTCCTCAAAAATAATATAATTTTACTTAAAAAATGAGGAGGAAGATAATTTATGAAAAAGATTAATGTGGGAATGGTAGGATATAAATTTATGGGTAAAGCTCATAGTCATGCTTATTTAGATATGCCCTTTTTCTTTTCTACAGAAGTTGTTCCTGTAAGAAGAGCTCTTTGTGGAAGAACAGAAAAGGCAGTAGCTGAAGCAGCTCAGAAATTTGGCTGGGAGAGTTACGAAACATCCTGGAAAAGACTTATAGAAAGAGAAGATATTGATTTAATTGATATTACTACCCCCAATAATACCCATAAAGAAATTGCTATTGTAGCCGCAAAAGCAGGCAAAGACATTATCTGCGAAAAGCCCTTAGCCACAAATCTTAATGATGCCCAGGCGATGCTCAAAGCAGTGGAATCCACAGGAGTAAAACATATGATTTGTTTTAATTATCGGAAAGTTCCTGCTATCAGTTTAGCTAAGAAATTAATTGAAGAAGGGAAATTGGGAGAAATCTATCATTTTAGAGCAGTATATCTTCAAGATTGGATTATTGATCCGGAATTTCCTCTGGTCTGGAGATTACAAAAGAACATAGCCGGTTCAGGAGCTCATGGAGATTTAAATTCTCATCTTATTGATTTAGCGAGATACTTAATAGGAGAATTTGATGAGGTTATAGGAATGGATAAAACTTTTATTAAAGAGAGACCCACTCTTAAGATTACCGAAGAGTTAACTACAGGATTAGCTACAGCAAAAGCAGGGGAAGAAAAAGGGAGGGTAGAGGTAGATGACGCTACTCTGTTTTTAGCTAAGTTTAAGAGGGGTGCTCTGGGATCATTTGAAGCTACAAGATTCGCTACCGGGCATCGCAATGGACAGAAGATCGAAATTAACGGAAGTAAAGGGAGTCTTATTTTTGAATTTGAACAAATGAATGAACTTAAGTTTTATTCTACAGAGGATTCTCAAGGAGTGCAAGGATTCAGAACAATAAAGACGACTGAAGAAATACATCCCTATATGAAAGTCTGGTGGCCCGTGGGGCATATCATTGGCTATGAACATACCTTCGTTCATTTAATTTATGACTTTATGGAAGCTATTAATCAAGATAAAATACCTGCTCCTAATTTTGTTGATGGGGTTAGGTGCCAGGAGGTCTTAGAAGCTGTTGAAAGATCCATTAAAGAAAGAAGATGGGTAAGTATAGAAGAAGTAAAAACTAGAGGGTCATAAAATGAAAAAAATAGGAATGGGAGTTATCGGTGCGGGAATAATGGGAAATTATCATGCGCGGGTATATTCTGAATTAGAAAAAACACAGCTGATAGCGATTGCTGATCTTGTTGAAGAAAGAGCAAAAAAATTAGCTAAAAAATACGGAGCAAAAAAGATTTATACTGATTACCAAAAGTTAATAAATGATCCCCAGGTTGAAGCTGTTAGTGTAGCTACTCCGGATTTTGCTCATTTTAGACCTGTAATTAGTTGTCTTGAAGCAGGAAAGCATGTTTTAGTAGAAAAACCTTTAACTACAGATTTGGAAGAAGCAAATAAGATAATAGAGAGTGCCAGGAGAAGCAGGGTTAAGTTAATGGTTAATTATAGCCATCGCTGGCTTCCTGCTTATTTTCAAGCCCATCAAGTTATAGAGGAAGGTAAAATTGGTGAGCCTGTAATGAGCTATACCAGAAAAAATGATAGAATTTATGTTCCCACTAAAATGCTTAGTTGGGCTGAAAAATCTTCCCCGGCAATGTTCTTATCAGCTCATGATATTGATTTAGTAAGGTGGTATATTAAAAGCGAGGTTGAAGAGGTTTATGCTAATGCCGTATTTAGAGTGTTGAAAAATCGAGGAATTAATGCTCCGGACTGTATCCAAGCTCAAGTAAAGTTTAAAAATGGCGCTATAGCTACTTTTGAATCTGCCTGGATTTACCCCGATACCTTTCCTACGATGACTGATTCTTTTATAGAAATCGTAGGAACCAAAGGAGTAATTCATTTGGAGAGAAAAGAGGAGCAAATGGAGATAGCTACAGAAAAATCCTTCCAGCATCCCCGAAACCTTTTAACTTTTCCTATCTTTGGAAAATTACAGGGAGCTTTTTCTCTTTCTTTAACTCATTTCGTAGAAAGCATTCTTGAAGACAGCGAGCCTTATGTATCAGGAGAGGAGGGAAGAGAAGTAACCAGAATTCTTTGCGCTATTCATAAATCTATAGAAAAAAGGGAACCTGTTAAATTACTCCCTTTCTCAAAATAA
>JAGGVN010000097.1 GCA_021158005.1 Candidatus Aerophobota bacterium
AAAATAGAGAAAAGAAAAGTAGTTTTCTCCCTTAAGGGGAGAGAAAAAGAAGTTTGACAATACCAAATTTAAAGAAGGAGAAAATAAAAATGGAAAAAGAGATAGGTTTTGGAGTAATAGGATTAGGAATGGGAGCTAATCGCTGTGAGATGGTTTCTCGAACTTCGGGGGCAAAATTAGTAGCTGTATGTGATATAAACGAGGAAAGAGCTAAAGAAATTGCCGCAAGGTATAGAATAGATTATTATACTGATTATCATAAGATGCTTTCAAGAGATGATATTCAGGTTATTTATGTAATGACTCCCAGTGGAATGCATGGGGAAATGACTATAGAAGCGGCTAAGAGAGGAAAGAATGTCATTACTACTAAACCTATAGAGGTAACCTTAGAAAAAGCTGATGAGATGATAAGAGAATGCAAAGCTCAAGGGGTAAAATTAGCCGTAGACTTTCAGTCTCGCTATGTGAGAGATAATATAAGAATCTATCAGGCTATTCAAAATAAGAATTTTGGCAAATTAATCTTGGGAGAAGTAAGACTAAAATGGTATCGGTCTCCAGAATATTATGAAGGATGGCACGGAACCTGGAAGCTTGATGGAGGAGGTTCTTTAATTAATCAGACTATTCATCAAATTGATCTTCTTCGCTGGTTTATGGGACCGGTAGAGAAAGTTTTTGGTCAAATTGGTATTTTCTCTCATAAGATAGAAACTGAGGATTTAGGAATGGGTCTCCTTAACTTTAAAAATGGAGCTTTTGGAACAATTTTAGGGACTACCACTTACTTTGAAGATACTCCCCCCTTAATAGAAATTCATGGAGATAAAGGAGGAGTAAAGACTGAAGGAAATAAAATTAAATTCTGGAAGATCACTGGAGAAGAAAGACCTTTAGAAGAGGAAAATTTTCCTCATAATGTAGTTGAAGATATGTTGCAAGCTATAAGAGAAGATAAAGAGCCCTGGATAAACGGAGAAGAGGGAAGAAAGTCATTGGAAGTAGTTATGGGGATATATGAATCTTCCCGGAAAGGAAGAATAGTTAAACTCTTGAATTAGTTGATTTGTTTTACTCTCAGGGAGTGGGAATGGGATTGTGGGCTTTTAAAAATTTCTGAATAAAGGGAGGAGTATTGTGACTTCCAAAGAGAGAGTTTTAAAGGCTTTGGACCATCAGGAGCCAGATAGAGTCCCTGTAGGAGAGTGGGGGATTGACCATGATACCGTAGAAAAAGTAATAGGGCATAAAACTTATTGGAGAGCGAGAGCTGAGATTACTAAAGCTTTATGGGCCGGAAAAAGAGATGAAGTAGTAGAAAGCTATAAAAAAGATTTAGTAGAGCTTATAGAAAGACTTGATCAGGATTTAGTTCCTGTTCACCTTGTTCCTCCTAAGGGGTTAGCTCCTACCAAAGTTAAGCAGATAGATAAGGAGACCTGGGAGGACGAAGAGGGAAGAATCTTTAAATATACTTCCGGGAATGATGCCATACTTTGCATAAAATCAAATCCTGTTTGTTCTTTTAAGTCAAAAGAAGAACTAAGAGAGTATTTCGAATCTCATTTAGTAAAAGATTTTGGTTTTAAGATAAGGAATAAAAACTCCTCTGGTTATGAGCTTGAGTTAGAAGATGAATCCCGGTTAGAATTCGCCAGATTTATAATTAAGAAATTAGGCAGGGATAGATTTATCTTCTTTAGAGGTATTTCAGAATTTGAAGTTCTATCTTCTTTTATTGGAGGAACCCCAGAAGATTTTTTTGTTTTTATTGCGCTACAGCCAGAATTAGCTAAAGAAGCTTTTAATCTTTATACTGAGGTGGCTATAGCTTTAGCTAAAATCTTCATAGAAGAGGGAGTGGATGCTATTATGCCCGGTGGAGATTTCTCAGATTCTACAGGACCTATGATTTCTCCAGAAGCTATCAGAGAGATATTTTTACCGGGAATGAAAAAACTAAGTAATTTTGTCCATAAACAAGGAGTAAGGGTAATGAGTCATAACTGTGGTAATAACTGGAAGATAATGAATATATTAATAGAAGCCGGTTATGAAGCTTATCAATCTATTCAGTCTAAGACCGCTAATATGGACCTTAAAAGATTAAAAGAAGAATACGGGGATAGAATAACTCTTTGGGGAGGAATAAATATTGAAAATCTTACCCGAGGGACACCCGAAGAAAATAAGGAAGATGTAATTTATGCTTTAAAATATGCTGCTCCTGGCGGAGGATTTATTCTGGGAACGAGTAATAGTGTGGCTTATGGGAGTAAATATGAGAATTATATGAGGGCTCTGGATACTCTTTATAAATATGGAAGATACCCTATTAGACTTTAAAGATTCTTGAATTATATAGGAAATTATCCTATAATCCGCTACTGAGGGCCTTTCCCCTGTTGGGGAATATACCTTCACCTATTTTCTTCCCCCTGGAGGGGAGGATTAAGGAGAGGGGGAAATTTACTCCAACGCTACTTTGTCGAGGATAAACCTCAAC
>JAGGVN010000022.1 GCA_021158005.1 Candidatus Aerophobota bacterium
AGGAGGAAATAATGATTTCTGGAACTATAAGAATACCTACAGGAGAATATAGATTTAGTAGCGAATATGTATCTATAGAGAAGGATAAGAAACTCTATATAGACCCATCTACCTGGTGTATTCATGGAGAATATAAGAGTGCTAAGAAGTATATTATTACCGAGTCAAATGTTAGTGCTCATCTTGCTCAAATTCACCCTTTTACTTTAGGATGGCTTGCTGACCTTCATCTCTCTTCAACCTGGCCTGAGATAGCTAAGGAACAAGTTAAAAGATTGAGTTTGTGTAATCCTACCCTGACAGTATTTGGCGGAGATATAATCTCAGGATCTGGTGAATATTTAGGTTCTAATATGGAAGATGCTTGGTTTGAAGGTGCTTGGAACTATACCAAAGATAAACTTTCTAATAACCTCTGGGTTAAAGGAAACCACGATATTGACCCCGGGCAATATTACTATTATAACTGGTTTGAAAGACTCTGGTCTTTAAAAATGGGAAACTTTAAATTTATTAGTTTTGATGGATATAATGAAGATAGCCTAATACCAGGTTCTTGCTGGCCATCTTTATCAATTACAGATATAATCTGGCTCAGAAAAAGATTAGGAGAGGATAAACTAAGTAAAGTAATTTTAGTCCACCAGCCCTTAGAGCAGTGGCATATCTATGCTGCCTGGGTATTTTATGAGACTTCGGGTATTAAGGGTGTTTTTTGTGGTCACTCTCACCAGTTATCCTGCCGTATAGACCCCCATAAGGAAGTTTGCTCTATACCGGTATATATCAACGGAACCTGTTCACCAGAGGTTAAAATCCATGTAGCTACTATAGCCATTTTCACTAAAGATGGAACTCTAAAGACTATTAATCTAAATGGGGAGATAAAAATAAAGGAGACCGCTAATACTCTCACCATAAAAACCCCGGAGATAATGAACTGGAATGCGAAGAAGACTAAAGCTACGATTCCAGTGAGATTAGTTAAGTATATCAATGGAGATTATCTTAATCTTATAGCTTTGTGTCCTTCTGAAGATACCACTCATATTCAAATTATAAGAAAGACGAATCAAAAAATAGAGATAGAGAGTGAGGTAGAGATGTATATTTCAGGAAAAGAGATTTATACTAAAGAAAATCTTTACGATTCCTGGAAATGTTCTTGTGGAACGAGGTGGAATTGCTATTATGGGGAAGCTAAAAAACCTCTTGAGTTAACTATTCTCATGAGGAAAGGATAATTAGATGAAAGTTTTAATCACCGGCGCATTAGGAGGAATTGCCCAGGGTGGAGTAATTCAAGTTTTAGAAAAGAATTTTGAGTTAAAATTAACCGATTATAAAGAGCCAGAAAAGGAACTTAAACACAAATTTATTAAAACAGATATAAGAGATTACTTAGAGGTTAAAAAAATAGTAAAAGAAGCGGATGCTATTGTTCATTTAGGAGCTATTGCCAATCCCTCTGAAGACCCTTTTCTTATCTACTCCACCAATGTAATGGGGACAATAAATCTTTTAGAATCTGCCTGGCAAAATAATATAAAGAGATTCATTTATGCCAGTAGTATTCATATTTATGGATTACCTTTTAATCCTGAGTATCTTCCTATAGATGAAGAGCATCCCCTAAATCCTTGTACCCCTTATGCACTCAGTAAATTTTTATCTGAAGAAACAGGAAGATTATATACAAAAAGATATGATTTTACTTTCATTTCTCTTAGAATAGGTTCAGTGTTTCTTCGTAAAGAATCTTACAACAATTTAAAGAAGGAAAATATAAAAGATCGCCAAGAAGTTCTTTGGAATCATATACACCCAAGAGATATAGGACAATTAATTAAACTCTCTCTTTTAAAAGATATAAAAGGGTTTGAAGCATTCAATGCTGTTGCCGATGATCATACCTTTCCAGAGATTTCTTCTTTAGAACTTATTAGAAGATTTTTCCCTTTGGTGAAAAAGATAAATAATAAAGACAACTTTCTCATTAGAAAAGAGGCAAGTCTTATTTCTATAGAAAAAGCAAAAAGAATACTTGGCTATAAACCAAATTATAATTTTAGGGATTATCAAAAATGGGAAACTTTGATATAAAAAGGGAGAAAACAACAATGGAAGTTATAAACAAAGTTATAATTAAAAAGAACTCTGTGGGTATATTCTGGATTGGGCAAGGTGGATTTATTTTTAAGACGCCAGAGGGAAAGATTATTTTCGTAGATCCTTATTTATCTCATAGCGTAGAAAAAAAAGGAAAACTCACCAGATTACAAAAAATCACTATAAAACCGGAGGAGGTAAGGGCTGACTTAGTCTTATGTACTCATAATCATCTTGATCATACAGACCCTGAGACTCTTTTAGGAATTTATAAAGTATCTTCAACGAAGTTTGCGGGTCCTCTATCTGTATGTAAACATATGAAAGAATTGGGGATAGAGAAAAATAGATTAATCCAGATTAATCGGGGGGAAACAAAACTCATTGAGGGAATAAAGATAAGCGCAGTATATGCTAAACACACAGAAGACAGTGTAGGGTATATTTTTAATTTTAACAATATCATAGTTTACTTAACTGGAGATACTGAGTATGATCCAAAACTAAAGAAAATTAAGACATATACTCCTGAGATTATGTTAGTCTGTATTAACGGCAAATGGGGTAATATGAATATAGAAGAAGCTGTTAAATTGACAAAAGAATTAGAGCCGAAAGTAGTAATACCTATGCATTACGGAATGTTTAAAGAAAATACAGCTAATCCTGAAGAATTTATCGAGCTGTTAAGAAAATCAAGCATATCTTCAAGAGGAATTATTCTAAACTCTACTAAATTCTTTATTTACAGCAAAGCTCAAAATTAAAAAAACTTTTTCAGGATTTCCGGTAAAACTCCGTCTATAGAAAAGGAGAGATAATGAAACCTACAAAAGTAGATTTACATATTCACACTAAATACTGTCCTTGCGCAAAAGAAGAGATGACAGTTAAATCTATAGTGAATAAGGCATTGGAGCGAGGATTAAAAGTTATCGGTGTTACACCTCATAGTTATCCTATTGTAGAGCAAGGATTAAAGAGACTCAAAACCTATGAAAAAGTAAGAGAAGAAATTAAAGCATTTTCTAATAGCAATTTACAGATTTTTTTAGGGGCAGAAGTTGATTGTATAAATTCCTCCGGGACTCTGGTTGCTGGAAAAGAGATTGCAAAAAGAGTAGATTATATTTTAGCTGCACCCGGTCACTATCATTTAAGTTTTGTAAATAAACCGCCTCAAAATAAAAAAGAAAAATTCTATTATCATCACCGAACCATAAGTAATTTACTTGATAATCCTCTTGTCTCTGCTATCGCTCACCCTTATTCCTCAGTTTTAGAAGAAATGAATATTCTGGGTAAGAGTGCCCGGAAGTGTTTTGAGGAAATTGCTCTAAAGGCAAAGAAAAAGAAAAAAGCAATAGAAATTAATAATAAATTCTTTATTTCAAATAGCTATCCTGTAGAATTTATTGAAAGCTATAAATTCTTCATAAAAGTCCTAGCAGAGAAGAGAGTAATGTTTTTACTGGGCTCAGATGCTCACTCTCTGGACAATGTTGGGAAGGTTCCCGGTAATATTTTTGAAGAATTAGATATTTCTGAATCTCAAATCTGGTTACCTCAAAGTAGAAATTTTGCTTAAAAATAAACGGC
>JAGGVN010000031.1 GCA_021158005.1 Candidatus Aerophobota bacterium
AAATCTATAACTCAAAGGGGAGGAAAATTATGAGGAGGAGAATGCTCCTACTAGTTACCATATGTTTTCTTCTTTTCTTAAAAGATGGGTGTGAGGCTAATGAGATAGAAGTAGGAGGCAGTATATCCCATAATTTAATTTATCTTTTAAAAGAAAATAGATTATTAGAGAATGCTACTTATTTTAAGATTTTTTTAGAAAAATACTTTTTTAATCACAAAGGAAAGTTCCATCTCTCTTTTAAAGGAGATTACGATTCTGTGCAAAATAAAGAATTAATAAAGTTAAATGAAGCTTATGGAGATGTGTATCTTAAAAATATAGATTTAAGAATGGGACGTCAGATAATCAGGTGGGGAACCGCTGATGGGATTAATCCTACAAGTTTTGTCACTCCGCCGGAGTTTTCTTTTGAAGAGAGTGAACCCATAGTTGAACCTATCGCTTGCTTCCGGGGAACTTATTATAATAGAGGGACAGATGTAACGGCGGTTATCGTCTTCAACAATCAATTTAGAGCGATACCCGTGGAGATAGAGGAGGAATTACAGAAATCTGTTCACGGGGAAGGAAATTTGCTCCTCCTCCTTGAGCCTGCAAAGACCTTAAACAATATGGAATATGCGTTTAAAATAGATACAAGATTAGTTAATAATGATGTGAGACTTAGCTATTTTCATGGATGGGAAGATTACCCTGCTTTGTGGATCAATAATGAATTTGAAGTTAAATCTCAATACCGCCGGGTAAATAAAGTGGGTCTGGCTACTGCAGGCATTGCCGGAAAAGGAGCTTTATGGAGTGAGGTAGCCTATGTAATACCCGAAAAAATAGAGGAGATGAATTCTGCAAATACTCTTTTTACAATGAATAAACCCTATTTCCAGCTTATTTTAGGAATAGATTATACTTTCAAAGAGATGTATTTAGAAGGGCAATATATTTATTATGGAAATGGTTCTTTAATTAGTCCTTATTTTCGGTTTCAAAGAGGAGAGAAGGTGCCTGCTGCTCACTACTTTATGGTTTCTTCTCATAATTTTAACAAAATTCGGAATTTAAGATTAGATAGTATAGTGAATTTAGGAGATCAAAGCTATATATTAATACCTCAGTATGGATTTTATATTAGCGAGGGAGTTTATTTATCTTTACGGGGGGTCTTATTTTTTGGTAATGAGAAGGCAGAATTTGGGAGATTGAAAGATAAAGAGTTAGTAAATCTGGGCGTAAAAATAAGTTTCTAAAAAAGAAAGGAGGCGTTGACTTTTTTAAGGTAATTTTTAAAATTTAAAAGATAAAGGAGGTGAAATTGCTGGGAAAACATTTAGAGAAGTGTTTTTATTAGCATAAAAAATGAATAATAAAGAAGGAATATGGTTAAAATTTAAAAAGAAGGTGGTAAGATGGGGAATTAATCATTATTTGAGTAGATTGGCGCGGACTTCCGATGAGGATAAGTTTTATAAAGAATTTGATCGGATACTGAGGGGACTATCTAAATTTGCTGGAGATAATAGACCGGCTGTGGAAAATGTAAGGAAGGCTTTTCAGAGAAGGCATCCGCTAACTCAGATAGCAAGGCTTCTCCTTCAAGATCGGTTGAGTAAAAGAAGCCGGGAAAGACTCGCTCAAAATTTCTTTGTAGATTGGATAACAGAGGCTAAAAAGAGAGAAAAGTTAGAAGAAGAAGGATTTAAGGCTCCCTGGTTTTTTGTTGTTTCTCCTACCAATGCCTGTAATCTCAATTGTTATGGGTGTTATGCTCATGAGTATAAGAAAGGAGAAGGCTTATCTTATGATACTTTGAGTCGAATCATTAGAGAAGCTAACCAGCTTGGAATCCGCTGGCTAACTATTTCTGGAGGAGAACCTTTTTATTATAAAGATAAGAAAACGGGTAAGACTCTCCTGGATTTAGCTGAAGAGCATAATGATATGTATTTTCAGGTGTATACCAATGGAACTTTGCTTGATGAGAGAAAAATAGAGCGGTTAGCTAAATTAGGGAATATAGCCCCGGCTATCAGTCAGGAAGGAATGGAGAAAGAGACAGATGGGCGTAGAGGAAAAGGTGTTTGGAAGAGAATCTGTCAGGTGAGGGAAAATCTGTATAAAGCGAAAGTTCTCCAGGGATTTTCTATTACCGTTACTCGAGAGAACGCGGATATAGTCACCAGTGATGAATTTATTGATGATCTTATTTCTCGAAAAGTTTCTTTCGGTTGGTACTTTATCTATATTCCCATAGGTAAGGAGCCAGCGATTGAACTTATGCCTACACCTGAGCAAAGGGATAAACTCCGTCGGAAGATATGGGAATGGCGTTCTCAGAAACCTATCTTCATTGGAGATTTCTGGAATGATGGACCCTGGGTAGGAGGTTGTATTGCGGGAGGAAGAAAATATTTTCATATTAATTCTAATGGGGATATTGAACCTTGCGTTTTTGTTCATTTCGCTGTGGATAATATTTTTGATTTATGGAAAAAAGGGAAAGGATTGAGAGATGCTATTAATTCTCCTTTCTTTCTCTCCATAAGAAAAAGACAACTTGAAAATGATAACTGGTTAGCTCCCTGTACTATTATTGATAAACCAGAATACTTAAGAAAAGTGGTAAAATTGTATAAAGCTTACCCTACTCATCGGGGGGCAGAGACAATCATCAACGGAGAGATTGCCAGGTATCTTGATGAGTATTCTCGAAGAGTAGAGGAAGTTACCAAACCCGAATTTGAAAAGATGTGTAAAGGGGAGTATGATTCTGGCGTGGTGCAGTTGAGTAAAGTAATAGAAAATCATCGCCGGAGAAATAAAAAAGAGTTTGAGATTCAGAGTAGAGGTTGTCACGGTGAAATATTGTAGTGAGTGTGGAAAAAGAATTACGGAAAAGGAGATTGAAGGGAAGAGAAGATTAGTTTGTCTTCATTGTGGTAAAATTTATTATCAAAATCCTTTTCCCACAGTAGATATAATAATTGAGAAAGGAGAAGGCATTGTTTTAATTAACAGGAAAAATCCTCCTTATGGCTGGGCTCTTCCCGGTGGATTCGTAGATTATGGAGAATCTTTAGAAGAAGCAGCTAAAAGGGAAGTTAAGGAAGAAACTAATCTGGATATAAAGGAATTAAAACAATTCTGTGTTTATTCGACTCCGGGAAGAGACCCCCGTTTCCATACTATTTCCACAGTCTTTACAGGAAAGGGGGAGGGAAAATTAAAAGCTTCTGATGATGCCAAGGAAATAAAGATATTTAAAAAAGATGAAGTCCCTTCTGTGCTTGCCTTTGACCATAAAAGAATTCTGGAAGATTATTTTAACTCTCAGGTAAAGAAAATTGCTCTTTATCCTGGTAGTTTTGATCCCATAACTAATGGACATCTGGATGTCATAAAGAGAAGTCTTTTTTTATTTGATAAAGTAATTATAGGAGTAAGTGATAACCCCTTAAAGAAATTTTTGTTTACAACAAAAGAGAGAATAGAGATTATAAAAGAAGCTCTCCGCGGTTTTTCTAATGTGGAGATTGAAAGTTTTAGAGGATTATTGGTTGATTACGCCAGGAGAAGAAGAGCACGGTTTCTTATCCGGGGGTTAAGAGCTATTTCTGATTTTGAATACGAATTCCAGATGGATTTGATGAATAGGAAATTAAATTCCCAAATCGAAACTGTTTATCTTATGACCGATCAAAAATATTCTTATCTTTCTTCCAGTATAGTGAAAGAAATCGCCCAATTAGGCGGGTGTATCAAGGGATTAGTTCCCGATGTTGTAGAAAAGAGACTTTCGGAGAAGTTTAAAAATATTTCTTGAAGGAAGCGGAGGAGGTAAATGCAAATTAACCTTGAAGAAAAACATAGAGAGCTTAAATGTTTTTTTGAACCTGAAGGAGTAGCTGTAATTGGCGCTTCTCGTAGTCCAGAAAAACTTGGTTATCAGGTAGTCAAAAACTTACTTAAAGGAGGAATGTTTTCTCTTCCCCATCTTAAAGGATTTTCTGGGAAAATATTTCCTGTAAATCCTAAGGCAAATGAGATTTTGGGACTACGGTGTTACCCTCGGGTTACCGAAATCCCAGATAAAGTTGATTTAGTTATAATTTGTGTTCCGGCAAGGTTTGTTCCTCAGGCAGTTCGAGATTGTGCTCAAAAAGGTGTTAAGGGAATAAATATTATCTCTGCGGGTTTTAGTGAAGCGGGTAAGGAGGGGAGCGGACTCCAGGAAGAATTTCTGAAAATAGCTAAAGAGGGAAAAATAAGAATAATTGGCCCTAATTGTTTAGGAGTCCTTTATACTCCTAACCATTTAAATGCCAGTTTTGGGGGATTTCTTCCTCTTCCTGGTAAAATAGGGTTTATAAGCCAATCAGGAGCTTTAATGGATAGTGTGATTGACTGGGCAATTAAGGAAAATTATGGATTTAGTGCTCTGATAAGTTATGGTAATAAGTCCGATTTAGATGCTCCTGATTTTATTGCCTGGGCTTCCAAAGATTCTTATACAAAAGCGATTACTCTTTATGTTGAAGGATTCAATGATGGAAGATACTTTCTGGAGGTAGCTAAAAAGGTGACCCCTATTAAGCCTATTATAGCTTTGAAAGGAGGAAAGACCTCTACGGGGACAAAAGCAGTCAGTTCCCATACCGGGTCCCTTGCTGGCTCTTATCAAGTTTACAGAGGAGCTTTTAGACAATCAGGGGTGATTATGGCGGATACTTTGACTCAGATGTTTGATATGGCTAAGGCGTTGGCTTTTCAACCTCTAATAGGAGGTAATAGAGTAGCAATTGTTACTAATGGAGGGGGCAATGGAGTTTTATGCGCAGATTATTGTGAAGAGTTAGGAATAGAGTTACCCCAGCCCCCAAAGAGATTAATAGAGGAACTTGATAAGAGCGGTTCTATGCATCCTGCCTG
>JAGGVN010000104.1 GCA_021158005.1 Candidatus Aerophobota bacterium
TGCTTGAGGAAGCCTATAAGGGGGAGCAGGCTCGGAGCGCAGGCAACGGAAGCCCGAAGGGCTGAAGTCCGAGTACCGAGACTGCGGGTGGGTGGGAAGAAGATTCGGCTTGCTTCCCGATGTCAATCGGGAAGCGTGGACGAGCCTGAGCGACTACCTTAATTTTTCTTTTCCTCAATTGCCAGATACTGACAAAAATAGATTGGCTCTGCCTTTTTCATAAAACTATAAATAGAAGGAGCGAAGGCGAGGATACCTGTCTGCCTTCGGCACAGGGAGGTAGGTAGCCGAAGGCTACCAAGCCGAAAGGGATAGCATTCTTCAACTCTTTGCAATTATGGTATTCTCAAACCTCAAATGCAGTGTGCGAAAATTGTCTAAAATTGTTCAAAATGGCTCCCCGGGCAGGACTCGAACCTACAACCTAGTGGTTAACAGCCACCCGCTCTACCATTGAGCTACCGGGGAAAATTTTAATTATATTATAATAAACCTCTCTCAAAAGTCAACTTTTTTCCTCTTCTTCTCTCTTTTTCCTCTTCTCTCCTCCCTCCTCTTTCCTCTCCTTTCTCTTTCCTTTTTTCTTCCTCTTTTTTCCCAAAAAGAATATATCTAAACCTATTCCTGAGAAAATTCTATAGGAAATAAGGGAATTTATTAAAATAGCTGACTTTAGAATCTGAAGAATGCTTCCCTTCCAGAAGATAGAAAAGAAAAAATGCTGCTGTAAAGATTATTTCTTGACATAAGATAGCTGTGCATTAAAATAGCAATGAGAAAGAAATTGGTAGAGAAGATATTATCTAGGGAGAAAAGCTGTTGCAATCTCAGAAGAGTATCAGTAAGGGGTAATTAGATGTACATAGTCTTAGCCGGGGATTTAAAGTCATCAAGGAAAATAAAGGATAGAGTAGAAATTCAAAAGAAACTAAAGAAAGCTTTAAAAATTATTAATGAAAGATTTAAGGAGGTGATAATTGGTGAGTTTATAATTGTGGGGGGTGACGGTTTTCAAGGAATGATTACATCCCCAGAGTTTATTCTCAATATATACTATTTGCTTTTTGAGAATATCGAGCATCCTTTTTATCTTGGGATTGGCATTGGTGATATATCTACAGCTCTGAGTAAAAATGTTGCGGAAATGGATGGTAAAGTATTCTATCGAGCCTCGGAAGCATTAGAAAAAACAAAAAGAGAAAATAAATGGATTGAATTAAAGAGTGATTGGGAAGATAATGATATTGTTGGGTGTCTCTTAAATTTTATGGCGGAAGTGATGTGGAATTGGAGTAAAAGACAAAAGGATGTAGTAATATACTACAGAAAAGCCCGGAGTAAAAAGAGTAGAGTTACTCTGGTAGAGATATCCACAGGTTTAGGAATCAAAAAACAAACATTATCTAAAATGCTAAAGAGGGCTAAATATAGTTTATTGGAGGATGCAGAAAAAATTATTACCGCTTTTGTAAGCCAGAAATGGCTGAAAAGAGATAGTAAAGATGATTTATAAAATTATAGTAGTAATGATAGGTTATTTTTTTATTGTACTTTGTGGCTATCTCATAAGATTGATGCTACGAGGGTATGAGATTAATCTTGGTGGTCTGAAGAGTGCAGGTATGGCTATAGGAATCATTGAGAGAATTTTGATTCTTACTTTTGTATTACTTAATCAATATACTGCAATAACTATAATCTTTGCTGCTAAGTCTATCGCAAGATTTAATGAATTAAAAGATAGAAAAATATCTGAGTATTACTTAATTGGCACACTTCTGAGTATAACATTTGCATTGATTACGGGAATTATCGTCAGATTCTTAATTAAAAAATAATCTTTAATTTAGCTTTTTAATTTGTTTAATACACTCCTTAAGTGAATGTATTAGAATTTTAGAGAACTTTGGCATCTGGGAGAAGATGTGAATATCCTTCAGATTGGGCGAGTAAAATAAACAGGATTTTTTGCAATGATAGAAGAAAAAATCTTGAAAATTTTTTTAAAGAAGTTTTCAAGAGAGTTTCTCACTGATAGGAGAAAAAGGGGGTGAGGTTATGCCGGAATTACCTGAAGTAGAGACTATCAGGCAAGATTTAGAAGAAAGAGTAAAAGGTAAAAAGGTAAAAGAAGTAATCATAAAAAATGGGAAATGCCTTAAAGATGTTACGGAAGAGAGTTTTATTAGAGGAGTAAAAGAGAGGGTTTTTTCCCGAATCGGACGGCGGGGGAAATTTTTAATCATTGAGCTAAATTCTGGAGACAATCTGATTATTCATTTAAAATTGACCGGGACTCTAATCTATACCCAAAAGAGGGAAGAGTTAAATTATACTCGAATAATTTTTGTTTTTGAAGATAATAGTCAACTTGCTTTTAATGATATGCGAGGTTTTGGAAATATCTGGCTCCTACCTGATAAAGAATTTCAGAGAATTCCTTCTCTTTACCTTTTAGGGCCGGAACCCTTAGGAGAAGATTTTACTTTAGAAAAATTTAAGAGTCTTTTAAAGAGGAAAAAGAAGAAGATTAAAGTTTTATTAATGGATCAGAGTTTTATTGCGGGAGTGGGTAATATTTATTCTCAAGAAGCTCTTTTTCGAGCAGGAATTCATCCAGAAAAACTTTCTAATCGTTTATTTGACAAGGAAATAGAGGATTTATATAATGGCTTACGAGGAGTTTTAAGAGAAGCAATTTCTCACCGAGGAGCCTCGGTAGACGCTTATGTAGATTTGAATGGAAAAAAAGGAGAATATGAGCAATACCTTAAAGTTTATGGACGGAAAGGAGAAAAGTGCTTTCATTGTGGAGAAAGGATTGAAAAGATAAACCTGGGAGGAAGAGGAACTTACTTTTGCCCTCATTGTCAAAAATAAGAGAGGAAGGAGGAAAGAATTACCACAAGTTTCTTAATTTTTTAGTGTTTTTATATAAGAGGAGGTAAATAAATGAAAAGAATAATTTTTAAGAGGATAGCTCCGGTAGGATTACTAATATTAGGAATAGGTTTAATTTTCTCAATTCATTTATCTTTTGCCCAGTTGAAAAACCCATTTTATACGGAAAGTGCAGAATCTCATATTGTAGATCCGGATAGTCTTCAAGGGAGGATAATTAGCGCAGTAGAAAAGGTAAGCCCAGCGGTGGTGAGTATCAGCACTGAAAGGGTAGTTAGGACAACTATGGGATTTGAATCCCCCGAGTGGGAGAGAACCCCTTTCGATGAGTTCTTTAAATATTTCTTTGAGGATTTTCCACAGAGAACTTATAAGACTAAGGGTTTAGGTTCAGGAATGATTATTAATAAGGAGGGTTATATTTTAACTAATGAACATGTAATTCATGGAGTAGATAAGGATAAAATAAGAGTGAGTCTTCTTGACGGAAGGACTTTGAAAGCGAAGATTATTGAAGATGATGAAGAATCAGATATAGCTATCCTTAAAATTGAAGGAAGTGATTTCCCTACAGTAATTATGGGAGATTCTGATAGTTTAAGGATAGGGGAGTTTGTTATTGCTATTGGGAATCCTTATGGATACGCTCTTTCAGAACTGAAGAAAGAATATGAACCGACGGTAACCTTAGGAGTGGTTAGTGCCAAAGAAAGAGCTATGCAGGCATCTGCGGGAAGAGAAGTTAGAACCTATACTAATCTTATTCAAACAGATGCTTCTATTAATCCGGGTAATAGCGGAGGACCCCTTATAAATATCTACGGAGAGGTTATTGGTATCAACACCGCGATTTTTACTACTACGGGGTCATATATGGGAATTGGCTTTGCTATTCCTATCAATAAAGTTAAAAAGATATTAGATAGTTTTGTTAAGTACGGAAAGGTAAAGTGGTCCTGGATAGGAATTTATATGCAGCCAGAGTTAACTGAAGAATTAGCTAAGAAATTTGGAGTTGAGAAAGGAATATTGGTAGCTGATGTGGTTAAAGATAGTCCTGCTGATAAGGCAGGAATAAAACCAGGGGATGTAATTCAGAAAATAAATGGTAAGGAGGTTACCTCTCCCGTAGAGTTAGCTGAGGAAGTGCGTAAGGTAGAAATCGGTGAGGAGATTACTTTAACTTTGGTCAGAAAAGGGAAAGAGGTAACTCTTACTCTTACCACTGCAGAGAGACCAGAAGAAATTTCTAAAGCAGAAACTATAAGAAGGAAAGAAGAAGAACTTTTAGGAATGAGAGTAGAGTCTCTTACTCCAAAGATGAGGGAGAAATATAATATAGGAGAGAGAGTGAAAGGGGTAGTAGTTACGGAAGTAGAAAGTGGAGGTCCGGCGGATAGGATAGGAATTACTCCCGGGGCGGTAATATTGGAACTTAATCATAAAACGATTGAAGATATGGATGATTTTAGAGAAGCTATTAATAAGGTAAAACCGGGAGATACTGTCCTTCTTCGGATTCACCAGGGAATATGGAGAATGTTCGTTACTTTACAAGCACGCAAAATAAATGAATAATTCCCTGAAGAAACTGATTGAAGATTCTATAATTGAAGCCTTAGGAGAGCAAGGTAATTCTCCTCCGATCTTTATTACCCAGCCTAAAAAAAGAGAGTGGGGAGATCTTTCTACTAATCTCCCCTTCTCTTTATCTCGCAAGACAGGGGAGTCTATCTCTAAGATTGGAGAGAGGCTCGTCTCTTCGTTAAAGAAAAAGAATTTTCTTTCCCGGGTAGAATTTACCCCTCCAGGATTCCTGAACTTTTTTATTTCCTCTCAATATCTTGTCCGAACACTTAAGAATGTCCTTCTCCAGAGAGAAAATTTCGCGAGTTTTTCCTACGGAAAAGGGAAGAAAGTTCATATAGATTTTGTTTCTGCTAACCCTACGGGGCCTCTTCATATTGGACATGCCCGGGGAGCAGCTATAGGAGATAGTTTAGCTAATATTCTCTCTAAGGTAGGATACAAAGTAGAAAGAGAGTATTATATCTGTGATGTAGGAGGACAGATTGAAAGACTCTCTCGCTCAGTCTGGGTTCGATTGCAAGAACTTGAGGGAAAGAGAGTCTTTTTCCCTGAAGACGGTTACAAAGGAGATTATGTTATTGAAATCGCCAGGAAAGCAAAGAAGGATTTAAAAGAGGAGCTCTCTACGGAGAAAAAAGAAGAGAGACTATTGGATTTACTGGGAAAATTTACCGTAAAAGAAATTCTTAAAGAAATTAAAAAGGACCTTGAGGATTTTGGAGTAAAATATGATAGCTGGTTTGCGGAGTCTACTCTTTATGAGAATAGAGAAATTTTCAAAACTATAGATGAACTTCAGAAAAGAGGTTATACTTATGAGAAGGATGGAGCTTTGTGGTTTAAAGCTTCTTTATTTTTAAAGGAGGAGAAGGACAGAGTATTGAAGCGAAAAAATGGAGAATATACTTACTTTGCCCGAGATATTTCTTATCATCAAAATAAGCTTTCTCGAGGTTTTGATAGAATGATTAATGTCTGGGGGCAGGACCATATTGGATATGCTCCTTTCTTAAAGGTAGCTGTTGAAAACCTCGATCCTTTCCATCGAAGTCCAGAGATAATTATTTATCAATTTGTTACTTTAATGAGAGGAAAAGAGAAGATCTCTGCTTCCACCCGGGAAGGAGAATTTATCTCTTTACGAGAAGTCCTTAATGAGATTGGGAAAGATGTAGCCCGTTTTTTCTTTGTTTCCTGTAATGCAGATACTCATCTTAAATTCGATTTAGAATTAGCCAAAAAACAAAGTGCTGAAAATCCTGTTTTTTATATCCAGTATGCTCATGCGCGAATTTGCAGTATTTTCAAGAAAGCTAAGAAAGAAGGAATAAAGTTAGAAGATCCAGAGAAGATAAGATTAACTTCTCTGGGGGAACCTGAAGAGATAAAGATTATGAAAAAAATTTGTCTCTACCCTGATGTAGTAAAGGAGGCAGCAGAAGCCTTAGAACCTCATCATCTGGTAGGCTATGCAGAGGAATTAGCTGCTTTATTTCATCAGTTTTATACAAAACATAGAGTAATAAGTGATGATAAAATCTTAACTCTTGCGCGTTTATGTCTGGTGGAAGCAGTAAGAATAGTAATAGAAGATACTCTCACCTTATTGGGGATATCAGCCCCCCAAATGATGTAAAGTCTACTTTTTAAATTCTCCCTGGTAATCCTTAAATTTATAGAATCTTGAGATTGTTCCCTTTTCATTCCTCATAATAGATTGTGGTAGGGACTTTGGTAAAAGCAATGGCGAGATAATCTCATAAGATTAAAAAATGGGGAGCATCATTTTTTAGGGCTTTTCTTACTATAATCTTTTTTATCCATCCGCATAATACTGGATATGTTTTGCCGACAAAAGAAGCTAATAAAGTAATTTAAGCGTAACAAAATAAACTTATTTAATTCTAAAGCGGGATTCGAAATTTTACATAATAAAGCAGCGAGCCTGCAAAAGATATACTTTCACAGGCTAATCCACAAATCGGCTGCCAACCAAATAAATTTTTTAGTAATTTTCACCCAGTTGCTCAAAATATGCTCTCGGATGTGCACAGGCTGGACATTTTTCTGGTGGTTCAGTGCCCTCATAAACATACCCACAGTTTCTACATTTCCATCTTATAACTTTCTCCCGTTTAAAAACTCTACCTTCTTCCATATTTCTGAGTAACGCCAGATATCTTCTCTCATGTTGCTTTTCTGCAATAGCAATTGCTCTGAATACATCTGCAATTTCTAAAAATCCTTCCTCTTCAGCGAGACGGGCAAATTCAGGGTACATCTTTGTATGTTCATAATTTTCGCCTGCTGCTGATGCCTTTAAATTATCCTTTGTGCTTCCAATCACACCTGCAGGGAAAGTCGCTTTAATCTCAACTTCACCACCCTCAAGGAATTTAAAAAGTCTTTTTGCATGTTCTTTTTCATTGTCTGCAGTCTCAATATAGATTGCCGATATCTGCTCATAACCCTCCTTCTTTGCCTGAGAAGCAAAATATGTATAACGATTCCTTGCTTGGGATTCTCCGGCAAAAGCAGTCAATAGATTTTTCTCGGTTTTTGTTCCTTTAATGCTCTTCATTCTTACCTCCCTTGTATTTTTTAACCCATAAGCCATGAATATTACACATCTCTCTTGCTACAATTTTTCCACTTTCTGTAATCTTAAATCTCGCTTCTGGTACGTCGTCTGGATTTAAGTGCCTTCTGTAAACCATTCCATTTATGATAAATTCTATCCATTCAATATAATGTCTATTTTCCATTGGGTGAAGAGTGTTCTTTCCAATTATAGCCACATATTCATTTCCTTCCTTTTTTATAAACGGAACATGCTTTTCTATAGTAGTATCGGCAGTCTTTTCCTCAAGGAGCCTCATTGGTTGACTACAACACACAAGTTCTCCCTTACCCTGGTGGAGCACTTCCACAATATTACCACATATTTCACATTTATATACCTGCATTCTCCTTGTCACTTTACATCCTCCTTCTTCGTAAGATAATTCCCGCTTTTATAGATTTTGTTCGCCAATTTTTCTAAGTGTCTACTTTACAGTTTTTCAAATTCTTCTTTTCCTGCTCCACACACGGGACATACCCAATCATCAGGTAGCTCTTTGAAAGGTGTTGGCGGTGCTATATTAGAATCGGGATCACCTTTCTCTGGATCGTAAACATAACCACATATTTTACATTTATACTTTCCCCCATTACTTTTCTTCTTTTTCGTCTCATTCTCTTCAATGTAAGTCGGGGCCGCTTTTGGTGACCTCCCTCCTTTGATCTCATGGTAATATGCGTATGTCATAGGTTCTTTATTATCAATAATTTCTGCATTGACTAACTTTCCTATAAATATAGTATGAGTTACTGCGTTAACTGTATTTATAACCTTTGCTTCTAAGGAGGCTACCGTATAATTCTTAAGCAGGGGAACACCAGTCTTTCCTATTATGTAACTGATATCTTCGAATTTATCAATTTCTCTGCCGGATTGGAAACCAAAATGTCCTATCAGTTTTAATGGCGCCTCTTTTGATAAGATTAAGACTCCAAAAACTCCACTTTTCTCAATGAATTCATAAGTTAGGTTTTGTTTATTTATGCTCACCGCTATTATTGGTGGCTCCGAAGTAACCTGAAATACCGTATTAGCAATCTGACCGTTTAGTCTCTCATTCACCTTTGAAGTAATTATATATACTCCGTAACTAATATTGTATAATGCTTTAAGATTCATATAAACCTCCCTCGGACGCTTTGACTTGATTGGGTAATAATTCTCTTCCCTGAAAGCTCAAATCTCCCCTACCCTATTTAAAGATTTCTAATAAATTTTACGAGTTAATCATACCATAACTTTTTCCTTTGGCAAACTCATTGAGAGAAAATGAAGAGTATTTCTCCTTCAATGCTTGCGCTCCTCCTTGAAAATAAGGAAAGGGAGAATATTTTCCTAAATGTTCAAGAAAACGGATTACTTGCTTTTAACTACTCTTTCTGGTATACTTCTCTACAGAAGAGTTTTATCCTTTTTTTTCTTTTGAACAAAGAAATATAGCAATTATTAAGACGGTAAATAATGCCCTTAAATGAGGATTATACGAGGAGAAATGGATCTGAGGAAAAGTATTTCCAAAAAAATATTCCGGATAAAAATACCTCATCTAAATTCTATACTTCTTTTAGCCACTATAGCTACCACTGTATGGGCAGGTTATATAAACTCCCTTCCTCTTGTTAAATTAGGGTTGCTTGAGAGTGTGTGGCATGGAGCAATTACCTTTTCCTTAGGTATTATGGGAATTATTGGTTGTCACGAAATGGGACATAAGTTAATGGCGGATGTAAGAAAAATAAAAGCGAGTTTTCCTTATTTTATTCCTGCTCCCACTTTTATAGGAACATTTGGAGCAGTAATAAGAATGAGAACCCGGCCCCAGGATAGAAATTCACTTTTTGATGTAGGAGTAGCCGGACCTCTGGGGGGAATTTTAATCACTATCCCCGTTACTATATTAGGACTTTCATGGTCATTTTCAATCCCCGCTGAATTAGTTCCCGAAGAAACTATTGCTTTACCTGCCCCACTTTTGTTTCAATGGCTGAGTAACTGGTTGATCAGCTTGCCCTCAGAAAATGTGCTTTTACTCCATCCTTTGGCTTTTGCTGGATGGGTAGGAATGGTGATAACCATGCTAAATTTGATGCCAATAGGAATGCTCGATGGTGGTCATATAAGTAGAGCTTTATTTGGTAATAAATACAGGATTATTTCAATGATAGGTATTGGAATAATGTTGCTATTAGGTTACTGGTTGATGGCTTTGCTAATAATATTCCTTGGATTGTTTAGACATACAGGCCCCGTAGATGATACTATACCATTAAGTAATGGAAGAAAGATTCTTGGTATAGGAGTGGCTTGTTTGCTGGTTATTTGCGCTACACCTTTGCATATTATCCTCAGGTAAAAAATTTTTCGAAATTAAAGTATAGAGGAAGGATAGTTAATGAAAATAAAAATTTTAGGGACAGCCGCCGCCGAAGGATGGCCAGGAATATTTTGTGAATGTTCGGTATGCCAGAAGGCAAGAAAATTAGGAGGGAAAAATATCCGAACCCGTTCTTCTATTTTAATTGGCAAAGAACATAAGATTGACTTTCCCCCAGATACCTATCTCCATCTGGTCAAGTATAATATCTCTTTTTCCCGTATAAAATATCTTTTCATTACCCATGCTCACTATGACCACTATAATCCCTCCGATCTTTTAATGCGGAGGTTTCCTCCATTCACAAGAACTCCGCTTCCTTCTTTGAAAATTTACGGGAACAGCTTAGCTCAAAGATGGACCTTTGATTTATTAAAAATAATGGAGAGAAACTTTGAGAAAAATTTCCCTCTTTATAACTTTGAATTCCAGGTAGTTGAGCCTTTTAAAGAATTCAGAGCAGGAAATTTAAGAATTCTTCCCCTGTTAGCTAATCATGATAAAAGTCAAATTTGTTATAACTACCTTTTTTCTACTTCTCACTGGTCATTTCTCCAAGCATTTGATACTGGCTGGTATCCTGAAGAAACCTGGGAAAAATTAAAAGAGATAGCTTCCCAAAAAGCTTTTGATTTAGTAATTATGGATTGCACAAACGGAAAAATTGAAACCGGGAAAAAAGGAGGACACTTAGGAATCAAAGAAATTATAGAAATGAAGAAAAAATTAACTTCTCAAGGAAATATTAAAAATAACTCCCGTTTTATAGCAACTCATTTCTCCCACGGAGGAGGTTTGCTCCATCAAGAGTTAGAAAAAATTTTACTTCCCGAAGGAATAGAAGTAGCTTTTGATGGGATGGAAATTAATCTACCAGAGAGATAAAATATATTTGTAAGGAGTATTATCAACTCTTTATGCACAGAAATCTTCGAGGAATAGAGTGGTTTCTGAAGAGTTACTTGACTTATCCGCATCCCTTATACGGCTCCTTTAAAGTGACCCATCGGTGTAATATGCGTTGTCCTTTTTGCGATGCCTGGCGAATTAAAAAACCAGATTTACCCCTAAAGGAAGTATTTAAGATAATTGAGAGGCTTGCAGACTCTACAATTACAGTCTTAAGCCTGGAGGGAGGAGAACCTACTCTAAGAAAAGATATTGGAGAAATAATAAAGTACGCTCACCAGTGTTCCTTTTATCTCTTTATGACCACCAATGGAACTTTACTTTACAAATTTCCTTTAGAGAAATATGCAAAATATATGGACTTTCTTAATATTTCCATTGATGAGGGGCATAATAATTTATACCTGTTTGACGAACTTAAAAAATATACTTCTATAATTAGAGTAACTGTGCAAACAGTAGTCACTAAAAACGACCTGGACTCCTTACGCTGGAAGGTAGAAAAAACAGCTAAAGCGGGAGCAAGAATTTTAATAATGCCTGCGGTTCATTTCCCGAACACTCCTGATCTTTCTCCTGATAAAAAGGAGATATTTAAACTATTAACTAACTTAAAAAAAGAATTTGGAGATATTATAGTGACTACTCAAGCTTTCATAAATAGTTTGGTTAATCACTATACCTGTAAATCTTACTCTTTAATGGTTGAAAGTAACGGAGATATAATTTACCCCTGTAGTGTCATTGGCTGGAAAGTGGGAAATCTCCTCCATAATGACCTTAAAACAATCCTGGAATCTAAGGAAGCAAAAAAAGCAAGAAAAACTATGGAGAATTGCCAGAGAGAATGCACTCTTTATCTGCATGCAGAAACTTCTCAGTTTAACAATATTAAAAATCTCGCTACATATATAAAAGAAGTAGTCACTGGACATAAATTAGGAATAATTAATTTTTTAAAATATCCTTAATCCCATCTTTTACCCCAAAGTAAATATTTATCAATCTTACGCGAAAACATCTTTTAGTATCCTAATTTATCTTTGCAACCTATTCTGACTTTTATAATAAGGATCGTCCTGGATGGAGTATCCTCATTCTATATAGCTCATTTCATAAATCTTCCATTGTCTTTCGTCTTAGGAAGTTTATCTACATTCTTTTTAAGCCATCCTATTTTCTTTACTTGCCGGACATCAAATTCTGGAACATAAGGTTTAATATCTAAAAGAGGAGTATTATCTATGATATCTAAATCTTTAATATAAAGTTTTTCTCCTTCAACTTTAATTAAGTGCACTACTGAGATACCAATGTGATTTGGACGAGATGGCGCTCGGGTAGCAAAAACCCCATGGACCTGATCATCCATATAGGGCTTTACTTTTAAGGAAGACTTTTGGGATAAGTGGAAATGATATATTAAAATAATATGTGAAAATTTCTCGATATCTTTAAGTCCCTCAGTATATTCGGGAAATACTTCCACAGTTCCCTTAACACCCTCTCCTGCTATTGGCTGTATAGGCACACCTCGAGGTTCCTTAAATGGAGAATGAATAACTCCGATGGGTTGATATTTTATTTCACTCATAATTTTCTCCCGGTCAATTTTTTTCATTATTCAGAGAAATCTTCACTCCTCTTTTACCATTTTTTCTTACCCTATATTAATAGAGTAAATCAAACCTTATTTACCAAATACCTTTTTGGTATCTTTTTCTATGCGGGTTCTTAATCTTCTTACAAAAGCCATTTCAGGAATAAACTCTCCTCTCTCCTTTAAACTCACCTTTTTAGGTTTAAGATTTTTTAAAGTATACTTACAGGACCCTATACCTTTACTCTCTAAGTATTTAAGCATTTGATGAACAGAAAATTGAGCCGTATATTTTGAAGTGCTGGTTAAATCAGCCTTTTCTGGCAAGCCCTCAGCTACACTAAGAGGATAATAAGGAGATTTAGCAATCATATCTAAACTCGCTTGATCAATAGCTACTATATCTTTACTGGCAAGGATGCCCAAATCTGGAATTACGGGTCTACCCTGCTCATCAGTGCAGTCACAATCCATAGTAATATTTAAAAGAAAATTTACTGCTAAAAATTTATCTTTAAATTTTTTAATTACTCCCATAGCTCCATCTGCTAAAGCAAGATAGGTTTGTTTTGTATTCATTTTCTTTAAAGTAATTGCATTATGCTCACAAACCCCCATACACATTCTGCAACCTACACATTTAGAAGGATCTAATTTTGCCTTTTTTTCTACTAAAGAAATAGCTCCGGTAGGACATAGAGAAATGCATTTCTGACAACCAACGCATTTTTCTTTTATAAAAAAAGGAATTTCATGCCTATGAATTTGAATTTTTGTTTGTTTAGATACTCCTCCCATACCCAAGTTTTTCACATTTGCTCCCAATCCCATCCCTGGATGAAGTGTAGTATGGTCTATAGCAATAAGAACATCACTATAATAAATAGCTGTAGGAACAAAAACTTCCTTAAGTATGTCTCCTTTGATGCTCACTTTTACGGCATCACTACCAATTAACCCATCAGCAACAATAAAAGGTGCCCCATAGGAATAAAGAGCATAACCATTTCTCCAGGCAGTGATGTAATGTTCTATAGCTTCATAACGAGAATAAGTATAAACTGTATTAGTATCGGTCAAGAATGGTCTACCTCCTAATTCTTTTATTTTCTTAACCAAAACTTCATAAAAAACAGGAGGAATAAGTCGATGATTAAGGTGCTCCCCACTATGAATTTTTATAGCCACTTTATCATCTTTTTTGATTATGTCTTTCAATCCTGCCTTCTCTATTAGACGAGAAAAAGCTATGGGTAAAGGCTCAGGAGGAGCAATATCTAAATGATACCCGGTATAACCACAATTCTGACAACCTTTACCTTGACACTCTTTATGAATTTCTCTTTTTTGACCTCCATTAGCATCAACAAACCAAACTTCGCTCATAAAATACTCCTTTTAATTAAAAATACATATTTTTCATTCCCGGGAATACGAGTAGAGAAAGATAAAATTCCATCTTTATCAGGAAGACTTTCTTTTTCTATTATTTTATTCGTAGTTAAGTTTTCTACTTTATAGGCTTTTTTAATATTATAACCAAAGCTATCTATTTTAACTAATATTTTGAGGGGACTATCTGTTCGCAAATGATTTATTCCTACAATAAGCAGTCTATCTTTCTGATTAAACCAGCTAAAAGAATAATGGACACTTTGGCGATGACCAAAAGATGCAGGTTCATATTTTATTCGGGGAAAATTACAAATTTGGACAAAATGTCTTCTCCCGAAGTAGTCTTTAAATCCAAAATATTCATCAAACCAGAAACTTCCTTCTTTAGTTCTTATTCCCATTATTTTTTTCTGATAAAGAGATGAATGATAAGCAATTACTTCATTCTCTTCTGGATCCTCAACATCCCAGAATGGTGGATAGCAAAGGGAAATTTCTGGTGGTGAAAAGAAGGAGCCTAAAACCTGGCATCTCTCCATAGGTCTACTATTACTATGCGAAGAAGATACTTTAAAATTAAACTTTTTTGACCAGATTTCCTCCATATTTCTTCCGATTCCTGGACTGTGAGCGTCTTGTTGGAATACCACAAATCTTTTACCCTTCACTTCCTTCAATTTCTTAATTGTTTCTGGAGCCATATAATAAGAATAAACCCAGAGATTAGAGAAATTTCCTTTCTGAACTTCATCATCAAATATAGGCTCAGGTTTATACCCCATCTCAAAAAGATCAGCCATCAGATAGATAATTTTTTTAAAAGGCATATTACCGGATTGAATGAGATTAAAAGCAAAATCTGGGAAATATACCTCAATATCTCCCTTATGATACTCTTTATAAAAATCTTTTCCGATTATAAGAGTAGAAAAAAATTTTTTAGCCTGTTCATACCACAGCTTTCTGGGATTACCTTCTTTATCCAGGATTCCAAAACCTTCTTCGCTACTTTCGCCACTCTTTGCATCCCAGATCATCGCTCCTCTTAAATTATCTGCTCCTAAAAGTAAGCCATCCAAAGCCTTAATAAATTTATCTCCATTTTCTCCTCCTACTTCACTAATAATTAGCTTCTTATTGTAATTTTTAGCAATCTTAGCTGCTATTTTCCACTCGCTTGCTTCTAAAAATGGTGTCTCTCTATAAGTATCTACATGAAGACAGTCAATCTGAGGCTGCTTAGCCAAATCCGAGGGAGTAGGTCCTACGGGGGACAAATAATTATCAGAATGGATTTGGCGAGCATCCAATAAAAACTCTAACTGGATGCAGGGTCCCCAATACTCTGACCCCGGAGAAACTTCTTTAATTAATTTTCCTATTTCATTATACCTTTCAGCAGAAACTTGAGAAATGATCCGCTTTAAATCAAAATAAATTATATTCTCTATAGAATTTAGAGGAAAATCATTTTGGGAAATTTCTTCAGTAGGTAAATTTTCTTGAACCCGATGTGTCTTTAAAGGGACTTTACCCAGAGAAGGCAATGGACATTCCTCAAAACTTGAGTAAGAAGTTTTATAAGAAGCGTTTAAATTATCAATATCTTTATAAATAATCTTCAACATTTTTATATACAAATTCTTAAACGATTTAGAATACTGATAATAATAAGAAGCATAATTTCCTTCTTGATGAAGATAACGTCCATCTAACTCCGTTTCAAAGAATCCATAAATTACCGGACCAAACTTTTTATGAATATGTTCAACCAAAACCTGAGTATGTCTTTTTGTATCTTCATACATTAAATCATCTATGATAAATCCCGGTCCCCACTGATTACCTTTATGGGGACATATTACCGGAATCACATTATATTTAGCTAAAAGCTCAAGACGCCTATCAAGTTGAGAGAAATCAAAATTTTCTTTATTCTTTTTCTGGAAAAAAGGAACTTCATCTGAGCCAATATCTTTCCCATATACAGGAATTTTCATAGAGTTAAGACCAATAGCTGTGAGAAGATTCATATCCTCAGCATTTAACGAAGTACTAAAGTGGTCATTACATCCTACAATAAAATCCGGAATTTTTGTCATTTAAAATTTTACCTCCCCTTAAATATTTTCTGGATAATATTCAAGAGATTTCTTATCTTATATAAATATTTTCTTCATACAAGATAATTTATACCCTCTCAAAGTATCCTTGAATAAGTTTATCCCTGTCTAAATCTACTCTTTGCTGGCTGCGCTTCTTAATCTCTATTACGGCCACATCCTTACCCGGAATGGTAAGTTTAATGACTTGCTCCTTAAGAATCGGAAGCATCTTGTGGGTAAACATCTCCTCGCACTGGTATTCTCCAGTTAACTTTAAGTCAGGAATTATCTTAATTGTTGTGTTTACCGCTTCGGTGTGACGATTGATGGCAAAGATTACTACCCGTTCCCTGCTACGGAAAAGATGGGTGTGTATAAATTGAGAGGGATTACTGCGGACAAATAGTGGCGCTTTGAGTGCCTCCAATAGTAGTTGGAATACCCTTACCTCCAAAGCCGAGAAACCGACAAGAACCACTTCGCCTTTACCAACCTTCTTACAACAGGCTGCTACCTTACCTTCAACTGTTTTTAAAAGAGGCTGGAAATTAGTTAAGTTGTTATATACTTCCAAGAGATGGATTTTTAAGCCATTGATTTGCGTCTTTATGTTTACTTTATCTCCCTGAGAGAGTCTCAAGCTATCAATTAAAATCCTGCATTCATTTTTTTCTACATCCAGATGGGGCGGTGGACTTAAGAAGACCAACTTGCCTCCCCCTTTCACATAGTCAACAAGCTGTTGTTGAGCTTCTTTACTCATAAAGGGAGGAGCTGCGTAAAACAACAAGGAGTATAAAGAAAGATCAGTGCGCACATCTACCATTCCAAAGTCAGTATCGGTATCAATTAATGTCTTAAGGTAAAGCCACATTGGTTCCTGAGCCAGATGACCATAATTCTTGGAGGCAACTATGGTGTAATCGTCTGGCTGGATAATACCACCCCCATTATATAGATACTCCCAGTAGTGTTCCTGATGCCAGAGTAGCCCAATCTGGTTCTGTTTTTTTAGATTTACCCAGTCAATCTCACGCAGTACGCGGACAATATGACGATGGGTAAACCACTCGGGACGGATTTTACCATTTTCAGTTACCGGACAATACCCTTCCCAGCGTTCTCGTTCTACAAACATATAGTAATTCATTCCTATTAATCCTGCAGCCAGAGAGAATAAAGTAATCATCTTCTGATGTTGGGAAGTAGCTGGGCCAAATCCCATCATTCCTGAACCACATTGAAACTCCGGTGACCAGGGGAAATTACAGATATTTGCGCTGAGAGAGACATAAAGATAATCCCAATAATAAGAATCGCCTGGAATCAGATAGTAACCGTAGTGGTCCGGTCCACCAGAGATAATCTCAGGTGCCCTTTGCATACTATACCAGTCCTGTAAGAAAAGAAAAGTATTATTGAGCATCATAGGAACATCAGTGCCGTACTTCCGAAACATCTTCGCTAAGGTCCCCCCGTAAGTGACCGGAAAATAACGGGTTTTGTACTCCATCACATCTAAGGCACTCTTCCAACTTATTCCTCCAATCTTTTCTCTTTTACCTTTGAATATTCTTTGATCAGAGGCAGCTTGCTCAAAACTGGAGAAACTTGTCCCCCATGCTTGATTAAGAGTCTCAATATTCTGGTAATGCTGTTGAAGGAACTCCCGCCACCAGGTATCTGCTGGACAGATTTCATTATCTACTTGAAGATAAATTAAAGGACCACCATTATAAATAGAATATTCTTTCCAGACTGCGCTTACTGCTTTTATCCAGGTTTCGCTAAACTCGATAAATTGCTGGGACCGGCCACCAGTAATATTGGCATAATCAGGGGGACCCCCGCCATCAATCTCCCCATAGCAAAAGGGGCCGGAACGAGCAAAGAAATAAAGCCCATTTTTATGGACTAAATCTAAGAAACCTTTGAGATTAGCCCGGGGATTATATCTGCCAGTAAAGTCAAAATCGCCTTTGATTGGCTCATGAACACTCCAGGGGATATAAGAAGCTACTATCTGTATCCCTGCTCCTTTAATAAGCCGGCGCAGCACATCATCCCACCAACGAGGATCCATCCGCCAATAATGAAACTCGGCACAGATAGGTAAAATCTTCTTCCCATTGATTTTTAAACCATCCTTTTTGAACTCTAATTTTACTACCACCTACTCACACTCCTTTTTAATTTTTTAGTTCCATAACTTTAAGATTTTAATTATTAAAAACTATGAGAACTTAATATTACAAACAAAATAAAAGAGTAAGAAATTTTCATTTCTCACCCTAAGTTTCCCAAAAATCGCGAATTGTAATTTTTTGCCTTAAAATTATTTAAATCCCCGAAGTTGTATTCCTTTCATTAGCTGTTCTCGGAAAATGATGAACATTATAAAAACAGGGATAGATTGGATAATCCCGGCAGCCATTACTAGAGGAATTCCTCCCCCTAAATACCGAGCATACTCCGGATTTTTAATATCACTTACTGAGGCTTGAATTTCATACAAAAATACAGGAAGAGGGAATAATTTTGCTTTTTTAAAAACAATTAAAGGCCACATAAAACTATTCCAGGCTCCAGTAAAGGTAAAATAAGATACAACAGCAAAAACAGGCTTAGAAGTAGGTAAAATTATCCTTCGAATAATTCCCAATTCTGACGCTCCATCCAAACGAGCAGCCTGAATAATACTCTCCGGGATTCCGTCAAAATAACCTTTAAAGAGAAGACAATTAAAGGCACTATACATTCCCGGTAAAATCACCGCCCAATAGGTATCCAAGAAATTAATTCCTCTTAGAGAAGAAGTTCTAAAGGCAAAAGGGAAATTTTTAAGAAGAAGATAACTGGGAACCAAAGATATCTGGTAGGGAATAAGCATAGTTCCGATAAAAAAGATAAATAAAATCCTATTCCAGCGAGGAGAATGGAGTTTAGAAAGAGAATAAGCTACTAAAGCAGTAATGGGTATCTGAAATACCATTATTCCTCCCGTTAATATCACGCTGTTTTTTAAATATACCCATATAGGGTAAAATTGGCTGTAACCAAAATGAAGAGTTACTATCCGCTCTCCCTGTCTTATAGTAACCCCTGTTTGCATCGCTGCACTGAAGAGAAACTTGTAAGGGAATAAAGTAGGATGGCGAGGGAAAAAAGAAGGAGGAAGCTTATAAACCTCATGATAAGGAGAAATAGAAGTCACCAGCGTCCACCATACCGGAAAAAGATGTAAAAAAACTCCTAACCATAAAAAGAGGGTAATACTAAAAAGAAGCAGTCTTACTCTTATTTTTTTTCTTCCTACTTGAGGAATGATAGCCATTTATCTTTCCTTCTATATATCTATATTTTCTCGAAAATATTTTCTCTGGATGATAACAAGTACCATAATGACGCAAAATAAAACAAAAGCTAAAGCTGCTCCCTTGCCAAATCGCAATGAATTAAAGGCAATATTATAAAAATAAATAACCACCGTAGTAGTAGCATATCCCGGTCCTCCGCCAGTCATTACATAAGGTTGGTCAAATACCTGCATATTCCCAATTATAGCCAAAAGAAGAAGCATAGCGATTACGGGTCTTAATCTTGGTAAGGTAATATGCCATATTTTTTGCCACATACTCGCACCCTCAAGTTCAGCTGATTCGTATAAATCTGAAGGAATAGATTGAAGAGAAGCTATATAAATTAATCCCGGACCAAACATAATTAATGCGGGAAGGACCAGACAAAGCATAGCTATGCGAGAGCTATTGAGCCACTGAGACAGAGGAAGACCTAATATTTTTAATATACCATTAAATAAGCCATAATAGGGATTATAAAACCATTTCCAGACAATGATTCCTGACATAGATGCCATCGGGATAAACCAGAGAATCATCATAATTCTTATCACCCTTTTCTCCATCTCCATAAGTAGAATAGAGACAATAATGGGAATAAAAAAGGTAAGACCAATGCTTAAAGCGGTATAATAAAAAGTATTTACAAAAGTTTTATAAAAGAGAGGATCGCTGGCTAAATTATAGAAATGGGTTAAACCCACAAATTTAGCCGGGCCTATGATGGGCCAATCTTGAAAGGCTACTACAATTCCCAGAGCAAGAGGATACCAGCCAAATATGAAATTAACTATAAATCCCGGTAGACAAATATACCAGGCCCATCTTCTTACCGCTCTCAGCTCTCTTCTTTCAGCCAATTTTAGGTCCTTCTTTTCATTAGTTAATAAAGAAAAAACAGGGGAGCCTTCAATGCTCCCCTGTCTAATCTCTTCCTACCACACTTTAAGATAATTTTCCCAGAGAGATTTATATACCTTCTGGTAATATGTAGGGAAGTTCTTCTTGTAGAATTCATTTTGAGCAGTATAGTAATTCTTAAAGTTATCCATAGTCTGTCCTTCAATCTTATAATCAAGAACAGTCCTATTAGCTATATCAGCGTATTTTTTAGCTTCTTTTTCTACATCAACATTGGGATTGGTAATAATCGCCTGAACAAAGCGAATGGTATTATCACTTAAACTCTTTGCATTCTGCACTGGAAGTCCATAAGCAATAGCTATAGGAGCAATGGGATCCTGCATTGTAGCATTAAATACTTTGGCATATTCCGGGAAAAGGGTCTCATAAGTTTCTACCTTTATTCCTGGCCATTCCATCTTAAAAGGCTTAACATCCATCACACAAGGTCCTCTTCCTATAGAATCACCAGCTTGAATAGCTAGTGCTTTTGCTCCTAAGCCCGCCCGCATAAAGGTGAAGAAAGTAAAAGCTGCTTTTAATTGTTCTTTTGTAAGAGTAGGATTAAAACCCCAA
>JAGGVN010000020.1 GCA_021158005.1 Candidatus Aerophobota bacterium
GAGATAGGGTAAGTATAGAGGTAATTGATCCTCGAACCTTGGTCCCTCTTGATAAGGAGACTATTGTTAATTCTGTTAAAAAAACTGGAAAGGTCTTGGTTGTTGATGAATCTCCTATTACAGGAGGGGTACAGGGAGAAATAATCTCTACAATTATGGAGGAGGCTTTTTGGAATATGGAAGTTCCACCCAAGCGCTTAGGTAGCCAAAATACCCCTGTTCCCTTTAGCACACCCCTTGAGAAAGAAGTGATCCCTACGAAGGAAAGGATCCGAAAACAAATTTTGGAAATGATTTAGTTTAAGGAGAATGGCTCTATGTGGGAAATTAAAATTCCAAAGACAGAATCCACTGTTAGAGAAGCTACTTTGATCAAGTGGTATAAAGAAGAAGGAGAAGAAGTAGCAAAGGGAGAGGTCATTGCTGAGGTAGAGACATTTAAAGCTATAGTTGAGATAACCTCCCCGGGGGAGGGAATATTTTATAAAAAATTTGTCGAGGAAGGCCAAGTAATACCTGTTAATACTACTATAGCTGTTCTTGCAGAGAAGAATGAGGAAATCTCTCTCGAGAGTATTAAAACTCTTTCTCAAGTTAAGGAAAAAACTGAGACTTTTTCAGCAGTAGAAGATTCTGAGATAAAAAAAATTAAAGCAGCACCAGCTGCCCGCAAATTAGCTCAAGAGAAGGGTATAGATTTATCCTTTATAAAGGGATCAGGACCAGCAGGAGCAATTACAAAAAAGGACGTTGAGAACTATTTGCAGAAGAAAAGGATGGATTTTTCAATTAAAGAAGCTCGTAAATTAACCGGTGTGCGAAAAATAACTGCTCAAAGACTTTCCTTTAGTTATCAGAATATTCCCCAATTTACGCTTCATAGAAAAGTAGATATAACTCAAGTAGCAAAGATAAGAAGTGATATAAATGCCCAGTGTGATCTCCACCTTTCCCTTGTAGATTTTGTCCTAAGAGCACTTGTTTATGCCCTCGAGAAATTCCCTGAATTTAACGCTATATTTGAGGATGATACCCATAAACTTGTTGAAGAGATAAACATTGGCATAGCTATAGCTACTAACAAAGGATTAGTAGTTCCTGTGATTAAAGACTTAAGAAAGAAGAAAATTTTTGAAATCGCTCAAATCCGAAGGCTCATTACTGAACAAGCCCTACAAGAAAAATTACAGCCCAAAGATTTTGAGGGGGGGACATTTACCATAACCAATTTGGGTCTACAGGAAATTGAGTACTTCACTCCTTTAATAAATCCTCCTCAAGTTGCTATTCTTGGAGTAGGTAAAGCTGAATCATTTCTTCCTTTAAGTTTTTCCATAGATCATCGGGTAATAGATGGGTTACAAGGAGCTAAGTTTTTACAATTTTTATCACAGATGTTAGCTTCACCTTACCGTCTTCTTTTCTTTTAATATTTGTTAATTGCTGAAAAAGGAACCAAGGTAAGAAACTTAAGGACAAAATACGAAATTTGATGGAAAGGAGAGAATATGAAAAAGGGTCCCTATCTTTTAGGAATTGATGGAGGAACAGAAAGCCTTAGAGTGGGGATTTTTAATTTAGAAGGTAGGCGTATTGCATTTGTCTCTGAACCTTATCCTGTATATTTTCCGCGTCCAGGCTTTGCTGAACAGGATCCTGAAGATTGGTGGAAAGCTTTTAAAAGAGCCTTAAGTAAAGCCTTAGACCAAGGTAAAATTAATCCAAGAGAGATTAAAGCTATAGGAATGGATGCTACATCTTGTACTGTTGTATTTACAGACAAACAAGGTAACCCTTTGCGGAAAGCTATCCTTTGGATGGATGTGAGAGCTTCTGAAGAAGCTAAATTCATCGCTGGTATAGATGATCCTGTTCTTAAATACAATGGTTGGAGTAACGTATCTGCAGAGTGGATGCCCTGTAAAGCCTTATGGATAAAGAAAAATGAACCACAGATATATGACAAATCTTACCGAATATGCGAATATATAGATTGGTTTATTTATAAGTTGACAGGTAAATGGACAGCCAGTATAAATAATGCCACTGTTAGATGGTACTATAATAAGCCTAGTGGAGGATGGCCAAAAGAATTTTATAAAAAAATAGGATTAGAAAATATTCTAGAAAAATTTCCTTCCGAAGTAATCAGATTAGGAGAAAAAGTAGGGAATATTCGTCCGGAAGTAGCAGAAGAGCTAGGTTTAAAGCCAGGTATTTCAGTTGCAGAGGGTGGAGCAGATGCGTACGTAGCTATGTTAGGTCTTAATGTGACAAGCCCGGAGAAACTTGCTTTTATAACCGGATCTTCGCATTTACTCTTAGGTCTTACTCAAAGAGAATTTCACTTGGCAGGCATTTTTGGGACCTTTCCTGAGGCAGTCATTCCCAAACTCAACGTAGTTGAGGGAGGCCAAATTTCTACAGGTTCCATCATTAAATGGTTTAAAGATAACTTTTGTTACAAAGAATTCTTAGATGCTCAAAGAAAAAAATTGGATATATATGATATTTTAAATGACAAAGCTGGTAAACTCAAACCAGGCTCTGAAGGGCTGATAGTTCTTGACCACTGGCAGGGAAATCGCACTCCCTATGTAGATCCAAAATCTCGTGGAGTTATTTGGGGACTCTCTTTGAGACATACTCCATTTCATCTATTCAGGGCTATTATGGAGGGTATAGCTTACGGGACAGAAAATATACTTAGAACCTTTAAACAAGCTGGATTTGAACCTAAGGAGATATTCGCCTGTGGAGGAGCAACTAAAAGTAAGTTGTGGATGCAGATACATTCAGATGTGAGCAATATTCCAATTTACATACCTAAGGAAACCGAAGCAGCCTGCTTAGGCTCGGTAATCCTTGCCTCTGTGAGTGGTGGTTATTATAGTTCATTACAAGAGGCATCTGAGAAAATGGTTAAAATAGCTTACATGGTTGAGCCCAATTCAAAAAATCATGAGATCTATAAATTCTATGTAGAAAAATATATTCAGACTTACGAGAAAATGCGGGAGTTATCTCACGAGCTGGTAAAGCACGAGCAAGCAAAAAAATACCTTCACGTATAACTGTCCAATTTTTGCTAGATAATCAACACTACCCCATGTTTGCCACCTGATTTTGGAAATCTGCATAAATAAGGGGGGATAATGGGGTCGTGTCTTCACATTTCACATTCAATTAATCTTATGATATTGTACCTTTGTTAGATGAATGTCAAATGTGAAGACACGACCCCCGACCCATTCATTGTACCTTTGTTAGATGAATGTCAAATGTGAAGACACGACCCCCGACCCATTCAATGGGGGATATTGCCTTTGAACAAAAAATTGTATATATTATAAA
>JAGGVN010000074.1 GCA_021158005.1 Candidatus Aerophobota bacterium
CCAGAAGGACCTAAAATAGCCATTGTCTCCCCTCTTTTAATTTCCAAACTTACATTATCTAAAGCTCTGGTGCCGGGGTCCTTTCCTAAAATATTCAATTTTTCTTTGCTATAATATATCTTAGTTACATTTTCTAAACGAACACTTACACTCTTCCTTTTTTCCATTTAATAAACTCACCTCCTCTTAAAGATAGTTAAGGAAATTATTACTCTGAAACGCATTCTGAGGGTTGCGTTTCTTCAATCCTTACCTCTTAAATAATAAAGAGGTAAGGGAATATACTCACCAGAACATCAAGAATTATCCAGAAAATGAAAGCCTGGATAAGCACTCTTCCCTGAGAAAAATCTAATTTCTCCATCTTTAAAGTTAAAATAGTAAGAAGAGTAGCTACCAAAAAAGAGATAATAAGATATAGAAAAGGAAGAGATGAAGCAGCTTCCAGAATTGCCTCCGAAATACCCATACTTGGCAGTCCAAAAAAGAGATAAGGAATAATCATTTTACAGGCAAACAAAGAAGCAAAAATTACCCCTATTGATAGAAAAGGACTTTTCTCCCTAAATCTCTCCCAGAAGATGAAAAATAAAGAAAGAATAATAACCACAATTCCTATCATCACACAGGAAAATATATCCCACAAGAATAAACCCAGGATAAGATGTAAAAATTTTTTCCTTCTATAGAACCGAGAGACTCTTATATTATTTTCTCTTACTTCCTCCAGAATCTTCTGGTCCGGATCCACCTCCACAAAAGAAACCCTCTCCTCTGTCAAAAGATCGTATTTCTTTACCTTCTCTTCCTCCCCCCACTTCTTAATTATCCTCTCCCCATTTGTCAGTTCAATAAGGACTTCGACAGGCATTCTCGCCGTTCCTTTTTGCCGAAGAGTAATAGATGTTTTATATCTCTCTTTTCCTTTAGACAAAATTCTCTGACTGATTACTTCGCTCACTTCGTAATCAATCTTTTTCGCAGTAAGGAGCCATTCTTCAAAGAACCATTGAAGATCCCTCGCACAGACTTGGGAGACTACCCTCTTAAAATTCTGAGTATCAGTCTGTGAATACTTGTAACGGGAAAAAAAAGTCTGTAAAACTTTTAAGAAAACCTCATCGCCCACTAAACATCTTAACATAGAAAGAACTATTGTTCCTTTTCCTCTTATTATTGCCTCGAAGGATGAAGAATCAAAAATCTCCAACGGACTGAGAACCGGAATATCTTTCCCCCCCTTCCAAAGATACTCTAAATAAGGTCTTTCATGAAGAGAAAAAAGTAATGCCCTTGCTCTTTCTTTACCAAATTTTTTCTCCATATACATTAAAGCGGAATAATTAGAGAGAGCTTCTGTAAGATAAGGTTCTTTAACTGCATTTACTCCTACTATCTGGGACCACCACTGACGCGCTACTCCATAAGCCACCCGATATTCCAGGCGATAAGAACTGAGACCTTTGCTACTCCAGAGCTCATCTCCAATGAGAACCAGTTGAGGACAGGAAAAAACCTCCTTACCGTATACTTGAGCTAAACTTAACTTTTCATAAGGATATACTCCCAGGACAGAGTTAAAGTAACTAACTATCTCCTCTGCCATTGAAAGAATTAACTCCCCAATATTCTTACCTTTGAAATAATAAACTTTTATCTCTGGCTTTTTAATCTCCTCCTCACCCTTCTCTTTAGTGACCTCTTTAATCAACTTATACTTTGGACTGACAACCAGACCGAAATCTCTCACCTCTTCTGCTCTTAGATAAAGATGTTTTGTTCCATTCCTGACTACTTCTCTTACCAATCCTCCGGTACTGGCCACTATCTCTTCCTTAGGAAGAATAACCTCAACTTCATAAGAACTAATCTCACTATAAAAAGGGTCATCAATTCCCCGATACAGACCTACAGACCATTTCTCATCCTCATAAAGAGGAAGAATGGGATACCAGTTTATTAAGGAGATCAATTCTTTATAATGTCCAAATCGAAATTCTCCTTCTGGTAATTCTAAACCAAACTTAAGAGAAAGAACTATTTCTTTACCCGGTAAAAGGTCGGAGGGAAGAACTACTTTTAAAATCCCTTTCTCTTTTGTGTAGCTTAACCTCTCTTTTTTTTCTCTAACTTCTTCTATTTTTATTTTCCCTTTAAAATTTTCCGGGTAAAGATGAAAATATACCTCTCTTATCTCTTTCTTTGATTTATTAGCGAAATGAACAATCTCTTCTCCGCTTACTTTGTTCTCTTCTCTATCTATCGCTATTTTTAATTGATAATGGGCAGGGGACCCTATCTTCACCTTACCCCCAATAAGACAAAGAACAGTTATCAAAAATAGAAACCCTCTCCCTTTTAAGAACTCCACCTTCTTCTATTCCTTAAAGAAAAAATTATTTCCTCCGGCGCATAATATAAATAAATAAACCAAAAGGTAAAGAGATTAAAGCAGGCAAATAGACAACCTGTGTATTTTCCTCCCGCACCATCCTTATCTCCCGTTTACTTCCAGGGATAATCTCTCCTGTATAATCCTGAAGCTCAATTGTATACC
>JAGGVN010000148.1 GCA_021158005.1 Candidatus Aerophobota bacterium
AAGTAAGCCTTCTTGTTTATACGTGTGGCTGGAAAGATCTCAGAAAGTTTGAAAAAGTTTTTAAACTTCATAAAAGAGATTCAAAAAGTAAAAGAGATAAGGAAATAGAGAAGTTAAGTGAAAAAGTGGATAAGCTAGGAAGCTTCTCAGGAAAAAGACGAGCGGATAAGAGGACTAAAAGAAAAACCAATTCACCTAAGAAGGGAGTAAAATCTGTAAAGTATTCTTATCGTGAGTTTGAGAAAATATACAAAATGGCACTTATAAAAGAAAGTCAAAAGGGTTCTTCAATAAACTAAAGCAAGATGAGCAAAAAGAGGAAGTTGTATAGGACTTTTTATACCCTTGGTGGGTAAAAGTTTCTATGTAAAAAGGTTCTTTTATAGCGCTACATGGGAAGAAGAATAGATTCTCTTGTCTATAAGCTATAATAGATGATGATATTGACAAGATAAACTCCTCTATAGGACAAATAAAAAAGAAACTAAAGCTCTTTTATACCAAGGAACAAAGGGAATGGACAGAGCCCGTGTTAAGCTTCATCAAGAGATCTTTTTCTCTACAAAAGGCTTCCTGAAAAGATGATAGAACATACTAACAATGCTGTCGAGATCATATTCAGCCTCTTTAAGCTCCAGTTATAAGGTGATGGAGGAATTTCAAATCTCACATGGTGCATAAGTCATTTTAATCTCTTTACCCTAAGGCATAATTTCAGGGTCTTCCCTCGGGGGAGAAAAGAATATTCTCCTGTTCAATTTGAGAGGTTAAATATATCCTTGAGTGGTCTAATCTTCTCTACTCAAAGGATAAACTAGTCTAAAAAGCTTTCTTTCTGGGAGATAAAAGAGGTGATTTTCTTAAAAAACGATTCTTGACAAAAACATTAACCCCTAACTTCCCAATTTTTAAGTAATATGCAATCCTAAAATTTCTATCAGTTTTCTCGTTTGTTTAGGTATTTCAAGGTCCACCCAATGGGTTGAAACTTTTACTCTCCTGTATTTGCTCAAATATAATAATACATCTGAAGGACTATATCTACTCAATAGGTCTTTTTCCAGTAGTTGCTGATAGACTTTGTAGTAATATACCAAAGAAAGGTAATTAATAAACATCCAGCCTTCAAAAGAATAATCACTTCTCATGTACGTTTTATCAGCCTTTAAAGTATTTTTAAAGGTATCGATTAGCTGTTCTATCTCTACCCTGCTTTTGAAATACCCAAATATCTTTGAAGCAGGTAGTCCTTCAAGGTTTGTTATCAAAGCAATTGTCCCGAAGCTGTGTGCTTTTTTATGAAAGTTCTCTATCGCATACCCAAGCTCAGGATGTGTCTCTATCCTGCTAAGATAATCCTGCTCCTCCTCTGCTTTAAGGCTATCATCAACAAAAACCCACACTGGCAAGCCTTTGCAACATCTATAGTACCATATAAATCTTTTTTTGAACTTAAAGTAGCCTGCAAAACTTTTCTTTGTCCCTTGTTGTAAAATACTGTAGTCTATCAGCTGGCTATTTCTTTTTAAGGGCAGAATATACTTGAGATGCTCTTTCTCTAGTAACTGGATATTATTATTAGAATAAAAACCCCCTGTCGGCTATAATTATTACATTCTTTATACCACTTTCCTGAATGGTTGCCTTCAGAGAACTTACATCCCGCACAGTGCCGGGAAGTATCCGGTAAAATAAAGGGAATTTTTTGTCCAGAGAGAAGATAAAAAGTAGATTAAGCTGGGGAGTGAAATCCCACTGGCTGTTATATCCTTTCTCTGCCAGAGCTATATTGTTAGATAAGGAAAATACATGGGTAAGGTCAATTAGAAGGTTCTCATTTCCGCAGATAAAATCCTTTAAAAACTGAACTATGGCACATCTATCTCGTCCTACATCCTCTATTATCTGGTGCAGGATGTTTTTGGAGAAAGAGACACCTGCAAGTTCTTCGGAAAGCCAGCTATCAAGGTAATGCAGCTTCATATGTTTTAAGGGAGCCTGGTATACAAATCTGAGGACCGAGAGGATAAATATCTGTTTCCATCGGTTGGGGAAGTGCTCTTTTAGCTTTTCTATTATCTTTTTGCCCTCTTTGATTAAAAAGAAACTTGCTCCATACTCTTTGCAGGTTGTCGGACGATTGATTTTGTATCCTGGTTCCTTTACACCTTCAGGTGTTATCTTCCCGAGGTACCCTTTGGTAATTTTTCTTGCTCTTTTCAATTTTTTATCCCACTTACTTTCAACTTCATAAAGATAGAAATTGTTCCCTATCTTGTGAATGGCTGTACCTTTGCGCTTATATTTTAGCACCCAATCTGGATAATGTTTTTTCATATTACTTATTAAGTAATATAACAAACAGGTTTTTTTGTCAAGTACACACCTTTCGGATTTTGAAAAACTGGATAATGACAAAATACATCTGGGATGGAAATTCGCTCTGGTCAAAGAATTTGAAAAGAAGATGTGGATTAATTTATCAGAAGAGAAATGGGTTTTTCTTCTAAGAAGGGGCAAAGCAAAATACTATTACTTAAATTTAAGGGAAGTTACGGATTAAAATGTGAGGATTTTAGGTAATAAGAAAGGATTTTAGGTAGGAAGAGCTGTCTGCAGGCTGATTCTCTTGTAGTATTAGAACAATTGCTCTTTCTGGACTAAAAAGGTAAATTACTAATACATATCTCCTGCA
>JAGGVN010000063.1 GCA_021158005.1 Candidatus Aerophobota bacterium
AGGAGGTAGTAAAGCTTTCTCTTTTGGAAAAAGTCGGGCCAGACTTGTTTCTAAGGAAAAAATGCGGGTAACTTTTAATGATGTGGCCGGGGCAAGAGAAGCTAAGGAAGAACTCAGAGAAATAATTGAGTTTTTGAAAAATCCTCAAAAATTTCAAAGATTAGGAGCCAAGATTCCCAAAGGGATAATTTTAGTTGGTCCCCCCGGATGCGGTAAAACCCTCCTGGCAAAAGCAGTAGCCGGAGAAGCCGGAGTTCCTTTTTTTAGCATTAGCGGTTCAGATTTTGTAGAGATGTTTGTAGGAGTAGGGGCTGCCAGAGTGAGGGATCTCTTTGAACAGGGGAGAAGGAATGCTCCCTCTATTATCTTTATAGATGAGTTAGATGCAGTGGGAAGACAGCGTTTTGCTGGTATTGGAGGAGGACATGATGAAAAAGAGCAGACTTTGAATCAACTCCTGGTAGAGCTGGATGGATTTAACCCTCGAGAAGGAGTAATAATTATGGGAGCGACTAATCGTCCTGATGTTCTGGATGTTGCTCTTCTTCGTCCGGGGAGATTTGATCGCCGAATAACTATTAATGTCCCGGATATAAAAGAGAGAGAAGAAATTCTTGCTCTTCATATGAGGGGTAAACCTATAGCTAAGAATGTAGATATTAAGATTCTTGCTCGGAGAACCCCCGGATTTGTAGGAGCAGACCTGGAGAATTTAGTTAATGAAGCTTCTTTACTGGCAGCGAGAGAGGGTAAGGATAAGATAGGGATGAAAGAGTTAGAGGAATCTATTGATAGAGTGATTGCTGGTCCGGAAAAAAAGTCCCGAGTTATGCGGGAAAGGGAAAAAAAGATAATTTCTTATCATGAAAGTGGGCATACCTTGGTGGGAAATTTGCTACCTTTTGCTGACCCTATATATAAGGTTTCCATTATTCCCCGAGGTTCAGCTGCCTTGGGATATACCCTCCAGTTGCCTTTAGAAGATAAATATCTGGCTACGAAATCAGAACTTTTAGATAAACTTACTACTTTACTGGCCGGACGTGCCAGTGAAGAGCTGATATTCAATGAAGTAAGCACAGGAGCCCAGGATGACCTTAAAAAAGCTACTTATCTTGCTCGAAAGATGGTTTGTGATTATGGAATGAGTGAAAAACTGGGACCTGTAGCTTTAGGAAGTAATAGTGAAGTCTTTCTCGGTCGCGACCTTCTTAAAGAGAAGAATTATAGCGAAGAATTAGCCTTTAATGTAGATGAAGAAATCCATAATATAGTTGAATCCTGTTATCAGAAAGCTCTGGACATTTTGAAAAAGCATAAGGATAAGTTGATTCGATTGGCTAAAAGATTAGAGGAGAAAGAAATTTTAAACAAAGAAGAAATTGAAGAAGCTATAGGAAAAGAAGTTAAAAAAGAGATTATAGCTACTCCCGAAAAGAAGGATAAGTCTATTTGAGAAAGTTTCTTCTGCTTAAAGATAAAAGATTAGATTTTAGTAAGAAAGTAGCCGTAATGGGTGTATTGAATCTTACTCCTGATTCTTTTTTTAATGGAGGAAGATTCAATAGAGAAGATGCTGCCTTAAATCGGGTAGAAGAGATGGTTGAAGAAGGAGCGGATATTATTGATGTGGGAGGAGAGTCTACTCGACCGGGAGCAAAGAAAGTAACCTTAGAAGAAGAGATAAATAGAGTTATACCAGTTCTGCGGAAATTACGAAAGCGTTTTAAAATTCCTCTCTCTATTGATACCTACAAAGCAAAAGTAGCAAAAGAAGCTCTGGAAGTCGGAGCAGATATGGTGAATGACATAAGTGGATTAAGATTTGATTCCCGGATGAAACAAATTATCTCTAAGTATGATGTTCCCGTAGTGATAATGCATATAAAAGGAACACCTCAGAATATGCAGAATAATCCAGAATACAGGGATTTAATGAATGAAATAATTTCCTACCTAAAAGAGAGCATAAAGATAGCCGAAGAAGAAGGTATTGATCCTCAGAAGATTATTATTGATCCCGGGATTGGTTTTGGCAAGACCACAGAACACAATTTAGAGATTATAAAGAGAATTCCGGAGTTAAAAAGTTTAGATAAACCGATTCTTATAGGAGTTTCCCGCAAATCTTTTATTGGAAATGTCTTAGGGTTACCTCCTTCAGAACGTCTGGAAGGTAGTTTAGCAGCTACTTCTATAGCTGTTTTCCAGGGAGTGAATATAGTGAGAACCCATGATGTAAAGGCCACGCGTAGGGTAGTAGACTTAGTTAAGGCTATTATGGAAAATTCTCTATGATTATACTGGGTATAGATCCGGGAACGGCTATTACGGGATATGGATTGCTGGAAGTGGAAAATTTTTTCTCTCCGCGGCTCGTGGATTATGGTTGCATTCGGACTTTCAGGAGAGAAAAAATTCCCAGGCGGTTAACTACTATATATGAGAAGATAAGTGAGATTATATTTAAATTCCATCCGCAAGAAGTAGCCATTGAGGAGATTTTTTTTAATAAGAATGTCAAAACTGCTCTTTCTGTAGGCCAGGCACGAGGAGTAATTATTTTAGCAGCTTATAGGGGAGAAGGAGAAATCTTTGAGTATACCCCGCTCCAGATAAAGCAAGCTATTACCGGATACGGGAGAGCAAGAAAAGAACA
>JAGGVN010000064.1 GCA_021158005.1 Candidatus Aerophobota bacterium
GAACTCACGACCTCTTGCTCCCAAAGCAAGCGCGCTAAACCAGACTGCGCCACGCCCCGCTTACCTTAGATTATACACATTAGTCCTTCCAAGTCAAGAAAGAAGGTTTTTTGTCAAGTATATGTCGGATTTTATTACAGGCAGGCTAACAGATCTGCTCTACATTTTATCTCCTCATCCATAGGGCCGTAAGATTTATACACCAGCTGGTCAATCTGGCGTTCGTATTCTTTAACTTTGGCTTGCTTTTGCAGATTCTCAGGATAGTCTTTAGATTAGGTGAGGGAGAGGATTGGGCTCTACCCTACCAATACGTTCCAATGTACTAATATATTGCTTAAAAGCATCTGAGATAAAATTTCCCCTGTACATAAAAGGAGATTTCTCTATGCGATTGAGAAGATTTTTAATAAAGATAACAAACTTCTCTTTATTAAAAGATGATTCAAAAGTATTTCTGATAAGTTCTTTTGCCTGTTCTTTATTCATTGTTATTCGCTGTGTTTTTAAGGTATTTTATTATCTCATCTATAACCATTTTTAATTCAGGAATTCTATCTCTTACGGTCTTCCATACCACTGGATAGTCCACACCAAAATATTCATGGATTAAGACGTCTCTCATACCAGCTATACTTCTCCATTTGATCTGTGGTAATTTCCCTTTATATCGTCCGGGATTTTCTTGGTGGCTTCGCCTATAACTTCAAGACTTCTAACAAACGCCTTTTTCAGGTCCTCATTCATCATAAACTCCTCAAGAGTAAGTCCCTCTATTCTATTTAACAGATAGTTACATTCCACTGCTATATCCATCAAGTAATCCATAAGATTACGATTCATAAGTAAATAACCTCCCTTAGTATACCTCTCCTTATGTTTGGTTTAAGGGAACTTTTCATCACCAGGTCTACCTTAATACCAAGCAAGTTAGAAAGGTAACTCTGTAATTCAATAAAATCTATTAAATCCGGAACTTCAGAATATTCCACAAGTATATCAATGTCGCTTCCCCTTTTTTGTTGGTTTTTAATATAAGAACCAAAAATCCCCAATTTCTTGACTTTATATTTCTTTTGGATTTCTGGTTTAAGATTTATCAATATTTTTTTGATTTCTTCAACTGTTCTCATCCTTTTTTCCTCCGGCAAGATACAAAGATAGTATAACTTCTCTCTTTCCTGAGAATCTGTGTGGATATTCAGCATAATGACTTTTTAGAAGTCTTTCTGGAATGGTATGTTGAAGGGTAGCAAGAACTTTTAATGGATTGGTTAAATCTGATTTTAAATCATTCAGTGCTTTTAGTGTTCTTTTAGTTGTCTGCTTAGGGATAGCACCTTCTTCAAGCCTCGTTATAACTCTCTTCAAATAATCTTCCTGTTCATCTGTAAATCTTTGAGAGTTTCCAAGCGTAGCTTTTAATATTTTTAGGACTTGCGATCTACTATCTCTGCCCCGTCTATGATCTATTATTAAATGCTCCTCGGTTGTAACATCTATTTTTCCAACGGATTCAAAGTCAGCAGGAATATAGGTCTTCCCTAACCCTACAACATCTGAGATAAAAACTCCACCATACTCTTCTAATATCTTTTTAGCATTCAAAACTGCCTGTTTTTGGTACTCAAATTTTTTAAAATCCTGTGGTAGATACTTTATGAAAATCTCATCAGTTAAATTCAGTTCATCTTTAAAGTATTCATATAAAAATTTTAAATATAACTCATATGGTGTTATATTTTTATTAAGCCAGGTTTTTGTCTGAATGGTCTGGATATACTTTTCACCTATGTCAACGGCATCTTCCCATAATTCTTCAAATTTTTGCTTTGCAAACTCGTAATCTGCTCTATTTTTAAGCTCAACATTGAATTCTAAGTTGTCCACCAAACCTGCTCTGGTAAAATTACTTGAGCCGGTAATGACTCTGCCTATATCCCTATCTTTTTCAGTAAAGGTCATTATATATAACTTGGCATGGATGTTTTGGGAAGGATATGCCCTTATTTCTAATTTTTTACTTTGTATCCACTCAATGAATTTAACCACACCCTCTTCCACGTCTTTATTATCCTCAGAATCTTCCATTTCTTTCTGTACTAAGTTTTCTACTTTTTGCTTTACTTCGGAATGGGAAAACTGGAAAAGTTGCTGTTCATTATTAGAGGCTATTTTAATTAGATCAAGTGATTGCTGAGAGGTACCTACACCAATAAGAATTCTAATTTTTTCAGTAGGCTCTAATGATTTATACAAAGCATAAAAACCACTTACATAAAAATATCCCACCAGCACATCAAAGAAACGAGTATCCTTTACAAGCACTTTAAAACGGTCAAGAAGTTTCTCATTCTTTTGATTTGTTATAAAGGTTAAGTCTGAAATCATTTCTTTTTCTTTTACTTTAAAGCGAGTCGGATATCCGACCTCTACGATATTTTTGTGATTTTCACGTATTATAACAATTTTTACCTATAAAAGCAATGTTTACCTATTATTTTCCTGGTTTTTTCCTATGGAATTTATTATAACTTTGAGGTTTTTGTATCTTAGCCGCAAGTTGCAATAAATCTTCATTTCTGGCCTGGCTATATTTACAGTTGTCTGAGCTCCCCAAAGTATCTTTAAAGTATTAAAGCTTTAAATGACTTC
>JAGGVN010000011.1 GCA_021158005.1 Candidatus Aerophobota bacterium
GTTGAATCAAACACTAAGGGAAGCGAAGTTACCCTGGATACTACTTTAGTTAGCCATTTCATATCGTCTACTTCCTTTGCAGGATCACCACCAGCATTGACATCTATATGAGTTGCACCTGCTTCTGTCTGTTTTTTAGCTTCTAAGATAATAAAATCAGTATCCCTCTTCCATACTTTTTCTTTAATCTTTTTTCGAGTCATATTGATCCGCTCTCCAATAATTGTGAACATAACCTTTCCTCCTTATTAGTTGTTGGTTCTTGGTAGTTGCAGCTACGGTAGCGTTGGGGTTTATCTCCCCTATACTTTTTGCAACCCAGGGTTGCGGCTACCAAATCAGATAAGCCAGACTATTTCGATAAAGCAATATACTTTTGAACTTCTTTAGCAATTAAACGAATATGCTCCGGAGTAGTTCCACAACATCCTCCAATCATACTTACCCCTATTTTTATTAAGTCAGGAACGAATCTTGCCATCTCCTCAGGAGTTTCTGGATAAACAGTCTTTCCTTCTTTAAGTTGAGGAACCCCGGCATTGGGTTTTATCCATAAGGGAAGATGGCTAACCGGCCGGATAATGCGAGCTATCTCTACCATATTTTCTATCCCCGCTCCACAATTGGAACCTACTATATCTGCCCCTGCTTTTTCCAATTCTTCAATTGCTCTTTTTGGAGTTACCCCCATAATTGTAGTATATCCTCTTTCTCCTTTGTTAAAAGTCATTGACACTCCTACCGGAAGAGATGAACATTTTTTAACCGCTCTAAGAGCACACTTAGCTTCGTTAAGGTCCGCCATTGTTTCAATTATTACTCCATCGGCACCTCCCTCTATAAATCCCTCTACCTGTTCCTCAAAACAAGCAATCATTTCCTCCTCTGAAACCGTTCCTAAGGGTTTTAGAAACTCTCCTGTAGGACCAATAGAGGCGAATACCAGAGAATCTTCACAAACCTCCCGGGATAATTCCGTGCCTCTTCTATTTATCTTCTTTACATCACAGATGATACCCGCTCTTTTTAATTTGAAAGAGTTTGCTCCAAAGGTATTAGTTAATATAATATCGGCTCCTGCTTCTCGATAAGCTTTCGCAATTGTTTTGATATCCTCGGGACGATTTAAATTCCAGAGTTCCGGAGGCTCTCCTGCTTTGAGTCCCCGCTTCATCATCTCTGTCCCCCAGGCTCCGTCAATAACTAAGACTCTTTTAGAAAGTAACCTTTCTTTCCATTTCTTCACTATTTTTCTCCTCTATCTATCAAAAATTATCATAATTCTTCACTTTGGCAAGGAAGTGTGGTAAGTGTATCGGAATATCGTTACCTGGGCTCCTTACAAGGAATAAAGAAATTTATTAAAAGCCGGTCTCTATAACCTAAAAAATACTTCTTTGCAGATAGAAAAAGAGAAATATCGGCTATGTAGGTATTTCACCAGGGAAGATAAAAGAGGATAGTGACTTTTCATCTTGCTCCTAATTTTAGTGAGGAGGTGAGTTTATAGGAGCGCCAGTTCCCGGATAAAGGTTCTCTTTGAGTTAATTCCAGAGTGACAATTACTTTATCCCTATTATCTCCTCCAGGGATAAAGTTTAACTGGATGACCTTAAGGTCATTTTCCGGACGAATGAGGCATTCCGGATTTTCCCAGGAGAGAGTAGTGGCATTGTATCTTCGGATATAAAGGAGAGGTAGGTTTTCCGGAGAAGTTTGAGCAGGATCTAAGGGATTGGTACTATTCTCAGGTAGAGCTGCATAAAGAGTGATTATATCTCCGGGGGCTTTAGGATTGGAAGAATCAGGAAGGTAAATAGCTATTTTGTAAGGGTGATTCTCAGTATATCCATAATTAATACTTCCATCCTGGGCATCATTACTATCTTCAGGAATAATTACCATTCCTGCTCCTAATTCTTTTATTATTCTCTTCATCGCTATACGGGTATTTTCCTGGATATTGGTCTCTACACTCCCTGTATGGTAAGAACGATAAGTTCCCCGATAGGGTAGATATAAGAGAATAGCAATTATAGCAATTAACGCTGCTGCTACCATAACCTCTACCAAAGTAAGACCTTTTTCCTGTTTCATTTAATTATTGCTCTATAAAGGTTTTTAATTCTATTTTTCTAATTTTGCCGTCTTGTTTCCAGTATTCGGTAATAGTATTCCGTTTTATAGGAGTGATAGCGTTAGTGGTCCCCCCTCCATTAATATCCCAAAAACTTCCCTGAACTACTCCTACAATGGAAGTGTTGGTAGGATCTTGATAACCATCTCCATTGCTATCCGCAGTTCGGGGAGAGAGATAATAAATCCAGACGGATTTTCCTTCATCAGAAGAGGTAAAAGAAAGTTCACGAGTAGAAGGAGAGTAAGCTACAGGGGTAATAGGAGAGCCGGAGTTTATTTCCTCGACCGTAATATTAGAAAGATTTCCCGCCTCGCTGGTTAGTTTAATGGTGCCCCTTTTTCTTCCATTTCCATCTGAAGAGGGAATTGTTCCTCCTTCATCAATCAGGTGATAGTAAGAATAACTGACATAAGCCGGTTGTCCACTATAAAGAGAAGGAATATTGGTTATTTTAAGGTTACTGTAAGCACAGAGGGTGGTAATGTTATCCCATGTTTTGTTCACAGGATGTTCTGCTCTTACTTCAAAGTCGTTTATAGATATTCCTCCTCCATTTTTGTCCCATATTTGTTCTTCACGGGTTATTGCCTTTAATTGGTATTCCCTGGGGGGAGTGGAGGGAACCACAAAATTCTCTGGCACCACTCTTTCAAATTTCTCTCCTTCTAATCTACCGATGCACGCCTGGGCTATATGTAGGGCTCTTATTCGCTTTCCCTGGCGAGCAATACTACTTAAGGAAGAGCTGATTACTCTGAGAGTGGCGAAGATAGCAAAGGCAAGGATAACAGCGGCAATTACTACTTCTATTATGGTAAATCCTGCTTTATTCTTTAATACAGGCACGGGAAGTGTTTTTTTCACTTGAAAAACCTTCTTTTACAAAAATTTCTCCGGGGGAGATTCTCCAGTATTTTATACTTAGCCAGGGTGCTCAAAAAAAGAGAATATTCTTCATTCTCCTTAAGGAAATCAGGGTCCTATGATGACAATATCTCCATCTGAGGTAATACCGTTCTCCTGGTTATACATCTTAGTTCCATCATCTATTGCTGTTTTAGCTTCAGCGTAGCTTTTTATATCATCATCTTTATCTGGACCCCAGCTTACCAGGGCCCAAAGTGCATCACCGCTGGTAAAGTAAGAATAATATCCACCCGGGTCTTCATTCTCATTAAAGGGGTCTTTAGGAACGGTGCTTAGATAAACGGGTGTAGAATCAGAGGTAGTAGGATAGATTAGTTTCCCCAGACCTACTACATTATCGGGAGAAGGAGGATTAGTGTTGTTAGTAATTACATCTGGAGAAGTATACTGGGTAGGATAACCTCCATTATCTATTTTGTAGTCTTCCAGCATAATAGCAATACTTCCCATCTCCGATCTTACTCCACTCACCTTTGCCCGAATGCGAGCAGCGATAATATTGGGAATGAGGATAGCCATTATTATGAGAACAATGGCGGCTACTATCAATAATTCTGGAAGAGTAAATCCATTTCTTTTTTTCATCATTTCATTTTGTCCTTTTTTGACCGAAGTCAAAGTTAATAATTTATTTCCCTATTTTGTAATTCCTCTATGAAACGGCATAAATAACTAAGTTTAGTAGAGAATTTCAAACCTGAATTTCAGTCTACCTCTTATCATTTTGTTTTCCTCATACAATAATAATTATAACCAGAAAGCTATTTATAGTCAAATTAAGTATTGTTTTCAGGATAGAATAACTTAATTAAAGCAGATTTACTAAGGGTAATGCAGGAAACTGGAGAAGTTTTCTTGACATTCTCAAGATGGCTCTTATAATGAGACGAAAAAGGATAATAAGATGAAGGTTGGGTTAATAGGGTGTGGAGCAATCGGAACGGAAATCGCCCAAGCTATAGACAGAAAGATTCCTCAGATGAATCTTTTGGCTATGTGTGATATAAAGAAGGAGAAAGCGAAAAAGTTAAGGGAATTATTAAGAGAAAAGCCGCTTCTGGTTAATTTCAGGGAATTGTTAGAGTTGGTAGATTTAGTGATTGAAGCAGCTTCTCCGGAAATAGTTGGAGAATTGGTGGAAGGAGTTATTAAAAGAGGAAAGGATATATTAGTGATGAGTGTGGGAGGAATGGTTGAGCATCTTGATCTTTTGGAAAAAGCTCAGGGGAAGAATTCCCGGATTTATTTTCCCTCTGGAGCTATTGTGGGGTTAGATGGGGTAAAAGCAGCTCAAGAGTCTTCTGTAACTTCAGTCGTCTTAACTACCTCAAAACCTCCTTCAGGACTTAAGGGTGCTCCTTACATTATAAGGAAGGGAATTAATCTGGAGAAGATTAAAGAGAAGACTATTCTCTTTGAAGGAAACTGTGAGGAAGCCGTAAAGGAGTTTCCTAAAAATATAAATGTATCTGCTGTTTTAAGCTTGGCAGGGATAGGAATAAGGAAAACCAGGGTAAGGATAATAGTTGACCCTTCTTTAAAAACGAATGTCCACCACATTATAGTAGAAGGAAAATTCGGAAGGCTGGAGACCCGCACGGAAAATCTTCCTTCCCCCTCTAATCCCAAAACCAGTTATTTAGCAGCTCTTTCTGCTATTGCTACTTTAAAAAGGATAGTTAGTCCATGGCAGATAGGAACCTAAATTTAGATTTGAATTTGGTTATACCTATTATTCAGAAAGCTCTTCAGGAAGATATGGGGAGGAGAGATATTACCAGTGAAGTCCTTCATCTTCCTTTGCGAAGAATAAAGGGAGAGATAATAGCCAAGGAAGAAGGGATGCTGGCAGGTATAGAAGTTTGCAAAGAGACTTTTAAATTACTCTCTCCTGAAAGGGTTAAATTTAATTATTCTCTGGAAGACGGAAAACTCTTCAAAAAAGGAGAATCTATTCTCATTGTTGAGGCAGATACTTTAACCATTTTAAAAGGAGAGCGGGTAGCCTTAAATTTTCTAAGTCATCTTTCAGGAATAGCTACTCTTACTAAAAAATATGTCGATTTAGCCCGTCCTTACGGGGCAAAGATTGCTGATACACGGAAGACCCTTCCTAATCTACGGATTTTAGAGAAATACGCTGTGAGAGTAGGAGGAGGGGTTAACCATCGTTTTAGTTTGGATGACGGAATACTGATTAAAGATAACCATATTAAAATATGCGGAGGAGTAAGAGAAGCTTTGAGAAGAGTTCGGAGAGAAAATTTTCCCTTTCAGAAAGTGGAAATAGAGGTGAGTAATCTTTCAGAGGTAGAGGAAGCAATAGAAGGAGGGGCAGAAGTGATAATGTTGGATAATATGCCCATAAGGGAAATAGAAGAAGCGGTGAAGAAAATTCGAGAGGAAAAAAGAGAAATTCTTATAGAAGTTTCCGGAGAAGTAGCTTTGGATAGAGTAGTAAGAATAGCTCAATGCGGAGTAGATATAATTTCTATAGGAAGATTAACTCATTCAGCAAGTAGCTTAAATATGGGTTTGGAATTAATTAAATGAAAAAGAGAAAAGAACAAAAAATAGATTTACATATTCATACTATATATTCTGATGGAACTTATACTCCTATTGAGGTTGTTAGAAAAGCTAAACAACTTGGGCTTGTTGCTATTTCTATAACTGACCACGATAGTATTTCTGGAGTAGAAGAAGCTATAAGAGCAGGAAGAAAATTGGGAATAGAGGTGGTCCCGGGGATAGAGATGAGTTCCGATGTAGGGGAGGATGAAATTCATATCCTGGGCTATTATATTAATTGGCAAGAGGAGGCATTTCTTGCTCAGCTAAAAATATTTCAGGAAGATCGGGTAAGACGAAATCAAAAACTTCTTAAAAGATTAGAAGAATTAGGGATGAAATTAGACCATCGGGAAGTGAGAGATATAGCTCCTCAAGGTGTGGTCAGTCGTCTTCATATCGCCCGGCTAATGGTAAAAAATGGGTATGTTTCTTCTATAGAAGAGGCTTTTGAAAAATGGTTAAACGCTGGGAAACCTGCTTATATAAAGAGGATGAAGGTTTCTCCTTTTGAGGTTATCCAGTTAATTTTAAAGGCTGATGGAATACCTGTTTTTGCTCATCCTTATCTTTCTAAAAGAGATGACCTTATTCCCGAAATGGTAAAAAGAGGACTTATGGGAATAGAAGTTTATCATAGTGCTCATAATATGGAGATTGTAGCTCATTATCAGCGGATAGCTAAAAAGCATCATCTTCTTATTACGGGGGGGTCAGACTGTCATGGGGAAGGGAAAGGTGAAGTATTAATGGGGAAAGTAGAAGTTTCAGCTTCACTTTTGGAAGAGTTAAAGAAGGCTCGAAGGGAGGGTGTGAGAACTTTTTGAAATTACCTTAAGGTCCTTTGTAATGATATTTAAGTATTTAGCTCACCAATAAAAGACGATAAATGGTTAATTTGAAAGCTTATATTCAGACTTATGGCTGTCAGATGAATGAGTATGATTCCGAGATAATCTCTGGCTTATTTAAAGAAAGGGGA
>JAGGVN010000143.1 GCA_021158005.1 Candidatus Aerophobota bacterium
ATGTAGCAGTTGCATTACCGCTGTTGGAGTAGGATAATGTGTAGGTAATGGATGATCCTGCAAGAACCGGATCGGGTGTATCCTGTTTGGTAAGGGTTAAACTTGGCAGGGGTCTTGAAACTGTGGTAGTCTCAGTATCTCTTGCTAACACATTTCCATATATATCATCTAGCTCAGAGTCGTTGCTTATTGATGTACCTACAGGAGTGGTATCCAGAACTTTCACTTTAAGAGTTGCCTCCCATTGTAAAGGTGCTGAAGTGGGTAGGTCCCACCTGACAGAATGATATGCTGAGTCATAGTATCCTTCAGGGTCACTGCTTACATATTCTACATTGCGGTCAAGATAACTTATCACATACCCACCTAATGCTCCCTCAATATTCGCATCAATCGTGTAAGTAATGTATCCTCCAGGTGATACTGGATCAGGACTATCTGCTATACTGATAGCACTTGCTCTGAGAGATTTATTTTCTCCCTGAGCTTGAATAGAAAAGGGAGAAATTAAGATTAAAAAACTGAAAAAAAAGACAAAAATAATACTCAGAGAAAAGAAAGCTTTTCTTCTTTTTCCATCCAGTAACATACCATCTCCTTTTATTTTATCCTAAAAACTCTCTTATGAAAAAAATATTTTCCAATGACTAATGAGAGGCTAAATCTCCCTCAATACAATAAGTTCTCCAACCTGTTTCAACTAAAATAAACCAAACTAACCAGATGAACCAAATAACCAACCAAAAATTATCCCTATTCATTCTTTTACAACTGCAAGATAAACCTTGCATAAGGACCCTTAGCCCTCCACTCATTTTTCTCTACTTTTAGATTCTCATATTGCTGGAAGTTATACCCCAGAACTAATTTAATATGATTTGTTAACTCGTATCCTATCTCAGTGGAAAAACTTCTCTCCCTATCTTTTGCCTCTATATGACGAAGAATCCTGTATTCTCCTGCTATATCAATTCTCTTTCCCAACTTATAAATTGGACGGATCACTATCATATCAGCTGTAGTTCTTATATTCTCGGATAATCTTTTCTGAGCGTATTTTCCCAGAAGGGATAATCTTTCTGTAATATCATAAATCCCTTCCCCTGCCAGAAGAACAGTTGTAGAAACCGGGATAAGTTCCGAGGTTCGATCCTCATCCCTTTTTATCTCACATTTTAGCATAGCATTAAAACGGTCAAAATTAACCGGCCTGTAAGCTAAGGCAAGACTTGTCTCAATAGAGCGAGTCATTAAGTTAAGCGTCTTTGCCTCTTGAGTGGACTCTTGAGAGAAACTTCCCTTGAGAGTGATATCTGAATATGGCTTTCCTTCCATAGAGAAAGAAATTGTCTGCCCAATCTCATCTTCACCTTTTTCAATTGAACCTTCCAATGATGCAGAAAAATTTAAAGTAGGGATATATTCACCTGAGAAATTATACACATAAGTGGTAGTTGATTCATCCTCTGCAGTTTCCCATCTTACCTCGTAACCCCCATTTACTGTAAGTATCTCTGAGGGAGTATATTCAAGAGCAAAGGATAAAATATTGGAACGGGAGGGACTTGTTCCTCGGATCCATTGAAATTCATATCCAGATTTGGTAGAAAATTTATCACTCAGTTGGACTTCTGCTAAAATACTGGCATTTTGAGTTTGAGTTCTTTCATTATATTCAAAACAGAAAAGATCCTCAAGGGAATAATTTCCTTTTATTGAAATTTTCTCACCAGACGAAGTCTCCCAGCTAAAAGTAGTTCTATTTGTTCTGCTTAACCTCTTAGAGGTTTGCCTTTCCTTTTTAAAAATATACTCCTGCTTCAACTCCCCATCAGTTGTCTTACCTATTTTAAGAGGAAAGGTAAGAGTTGCTCCTGTTTCAGATGTATCTATACTGGAGTTTGTATGATCTATAGAATCCTGCAAATTTAACTCGAGAGTGTAGGGGAAGGATCCTTCAGTATTATCTAAATTAAAAGATATGGTTTGGTCAGTACTATCTGCAGGGGAGAAGACCTGTTTACCTTCTTTCTTTTTGTTCTCTGCTTGAAATTCCAGAGTAACAGGTGGCCATCCAGCAGGAGTATATCTTATATCTGCTGAGTAGGTAATAGTTTTGTTGGTAGCTTTATCAGGATCTCTGGTGACATTATCTCTACTTTCCTCCAATCGAGGAGAAAATGAGAGATTCTCGCTTAATTGAAATTCACTTTTAATGCTATACTTCTCTACATCACTCTCTGTCTCGGCGAAATCAGCAAAATTTGGTCCAACTCGCTTGTAGGAAGTGGTAAGATTAAATTTTGGAGAAGGTGCGTAGTTAAGCTCTATCTGATGTGCGTTATCTTCGTAAGTCTTTGAACTGTTGGCATATTCTGCTGTAAGATTGATTTTCTCACCCAGTTTCAACTTGGTGTTAAGGTCAGTTAGTATATGAGCAGGAGTAGATTGAGTATCTTTTAGGTAGGTAGCCTCTAATGAAGCATCCTTTTTTAGATTAAATTTTGTCCTTCCTCCTATTATGCTGTAAGCAGGAACCTTTCCTGGAGGGATTGCCTCGTACTTAACTACAATGACTACCGGGTTTCCCTCGGAAGTCCAGCTTGGAATAAATCTGGAGAACATAATTCTACCTGTTGAGTAATTAATAGTGTAATCTTCATCTCTAATTTGAGGGGTAGATTCCAGAACTTTATCTGGGTCATTTTTGTCGCGAATTTCAATTGTTACCTTTTCTGTCCCTTCCACTACTGGAGTTTGAGAGAGATAATAGGGGCCCATACTACCGAGTTTTTTTGTTCCTCTCTCATCACATATTCCTCCAATAGTTCTTTCTTTGGGAAATTCATCCTTTACTGCAATTTGAATAGTTCTTACATTAAAAAAGGTTAACTCATAATCTCCCTTTTTATTTTCATAGTGAACCTTGGTTCCTCGAAGAGTTCTATCGTAGTTAGCAAATGAGCTTTCGTTAAATCCAGTTGAATATCTACCATAAAGAAGGTGAGATTGCTCATGCTTTAGCATAACGTATAGCTTTCCATTAGAGCTAATATCAGTTGAAAGCTGACTCTCATCACCATAAACAGGGTAATATTGTTCTGGTTCTATAAGTTCTGCACTTTCGAGAGTTGGTTTGTCGCTATCAAAGGCGAGTTTCAGAAGGTACTTTCCTTTAATTTTACCTTGAAGGTAAAGTGCCAGTCGTCCTTCAGAGTAGAAACCAGGGGTAAATCTGTCTTCTGGTGCTATCCCTTCCAATTTCAAATCACCCAGCTTTTCTACACCCAGTCCAACAAGAAAAAGTTGTGTGCCATCATCCCTGTTGTAATAAATTACACTCAAGGATGGAGTATTAATGAAGAGTAAAAACAAAAGCATTAATGGAAGAAAAGTTAAATTAGCTTTTCTAACCACCGGACGGTCCTTTCTACCATCTTATAATAAAAGATACCCTGCTTGTATTTCCTAAATCCCCGAAGGGAACATAAGTATAGTCCATTGCAAATTTCTTGGTACTTAATCCAAGACCGAGAGTTATTCCGCTGCCCTGATCCTGGTTTCCCTGGTAGCCAGCTCTAAGTGCAAGTCGGGGGGTAAGTTGCCATTCAAAACCAGTTCTAATTCGAGCATCATTATCGTTTGGCAACTCAAGATCGACTTCTGTGGTTAAAGATGAATGCGTCCAGGCAACTCCTCCTCTTATGATAAGAGGAAGTGGATCATCTCCCAGTTTCCCTCCTAAATTTTGCAACGCGATACCCAAAGATAAATTTTTACTTATCTTACTTTGCACTCCAAAATTAAAAAGAAAGGCGCTTTTTTCATCCTCGGCTATAGTATCTTTTAGGTAACCAATGGCTATACCCGTCTGTAAAGAAGAACTTATCCTCCACCCATAACCCAGACTAACACAAATATCAGATGCATTGAACTTTTCTCCCGTTCCTGTGGGATTTTCCCAGGTGGTTCTTTTCATCTGTCCAAGATCAACATAGTTGATAGCAAAACCAAAAGCCCTCTTTTCTCTGGGATAAACAGCTCCAAAATACCCCTGAGATATATCCTGAAACCAGCTATTGTACATTGCAAATAACTCTTTTTCTTCGCAGGAGACAAGTCCTGCTGGATTCCAGTATAAGGCTGTTGTATCCTGACAAAGAGCGGTGTATGCTCCTCCCATTGCTGATGCTCTTGCCCCAACAGGGATTTTAAGAAAATTGGCTGCAGTTGTTCCAGGTTGAGAGGCAAGGGAAAAAGAGCCGCTACCAGAAAAGATTAAAAGTAAAATTACACCAACCATGCCGATTTTTTTAACTTTCATAACTTCACCTCATTAAAATTCTCTTTATTTGACGCGTTATTTTATCACTGCAATTTTACCTGTTTTTGTCAGTGTCTTACCGCCTGATGTAGCCCTTATCACGTAAATATACACACCACGGGCTATCCTTTCGCCACTGTTATTTTTCATATCCCAGATAACTTCATTAAGGCCACGGGGATATGTACTATTTTCAACCAGATTTCTCACCAGTTCTCCTGATACTGTATAAATCTTAACATCTATAGTAGCTTCCTCTCCAAGTTCAAAGCGAATCACCGAATTTCCGCTGTAAACTGGATTGGGATAACTTCCGGTTCCTGTGAGGGTGAATTTTTCCTGGCCAGTTGATAGGATAAGCTTTGCGTAGGTTTTTGGATCTACCCGCACACTTCCCACAGGCCATGCTCCATCATAGGGAGTATAGTAGTAAGTTCCCTGTATTGGGTCATCCCAGTTACACACCCAGAAACCAATACTATCTCCTGGATTTGCTGTGAGATAGGAATTTGAAAGATCTATTGCTATTTCATACTGAAGATGGCCTGAAGCAAAGGAACACCCTACAGTTACTCCAGTCGCCTCAATTCCCCATAACTCGTTTATATCATCCGGATAGGTCCCATAAATACCGTAAAAATAAACATATACCTCTTCAGCAGACCAGAACTGAACGTCAAAATATCCCTCTGTAGTAGAAGAGCTTGCAGGCCATTCACCGTTGTTATCATCGTCAAAGAATATATAAAAATCGTTCCATTCCTCCTCGGTGGTTAAATTTTCATCATCCAGGGCAATGTAAAGGTAGTTATCATCATTCATCACTCTCATGTATATAGGATACTCGACTCCTCCCTTATAAAGAGCTATATCTACCTTGGTAGCATTTTTCCATTCTTCAGAATTGATTTTCCCATCAATAGTTGGAGGTGATGAAGTATAGCCTGAATAAAGAACTTTTCCTCTGGCAGAAGGAGTGGCTGATACCTGTTTGGATGGGTCACTTTCCTGTCCAGAAATTACGCCTTTAATTATATAATAGTAGGTAAATCCATTTATTACATTCTCATCAACGTAATCCTCGTTATCACTGTAATTTCTGCTGGCTGTGTCCACGCTGGCTATAAGCTCATAGGGACCACCTGATAGCTGACTTCGATAAACTCTGTAGTAATCAGGCTCCTGGTTCTCAAAAGGATCCCATGTTAAAGGAACCATACCATTAAAACCATCCCCAGCTACTACATTTTGAGGAGGAGTGCCTGTTGCAAGGTCAACAAGAGCCTCATCCCATGTAGTATCGGCAGCAAAATCAAGGTTATCATAGTTATCTTCTGGAGGTAGCTCCCCATAAATAGAAATCCCATGGGAGTTCTCCACCCCTCCTTGAGGGCTGTGAGACTCAGCCACAATAACTTCGCTAATATACGAGATAACCGCAGATGCCTCCACCTCACAATCAGGAACATTCTGGTAGATGATCTCACATAAATTATAAAGATCAAGATAATCCGAATGTCCATAATAGGATTGAGCAGTCTGGAAAGCATCCAGGATCTCTGATGAATTTGCACTATTTGAAATAGCGTTAGCTAAATCATCAATTTTTTGAGAAAGATCATCTATCTTGCCAATATCTATTGCTGCCTGGGTTACTCCCTGGTCCGATGGATAGGAAGCAGTGTATTTTCCAGGAATAAGGCTGGCGAGGTTGAGTGGTTCCATTGTAGGATTTGTTTTTAACTCGTTTAGTATATCATCGTAAGGCCAGCCGTTACCCGGTTCCACCTCTTCTGAACCAACCATATAATCTGGGGGGCTATTTAGCCGACTTAAGGTATAGGCTACCTCCACCATTCCCATAAGGCAGGCATCAAAAGAAACTATGTTGATTTTCTGGTTCACACCATTAAGTGCCTGGAGAAGCTCTGCCATAGTTAAAAAATCATCGCTTGTATCATCCCAGATGACACCCCGGGGAGAGGATGGGAGGCGTTTTCTCCATCCATCACCATGGTTCCATAAAACAAGCATATATTTTTGAGCAGGATAGTTACTGATAGCCCAGTTGATAAAATCTTTAAGGACAACAGGGTCTGCCATATTTTGCTCAGAAAGGAACTGAACGATATCATCAGAATAGTAAGGCTTATCAGCTCCCATATCAGCCCCACTTATAAGATATCTCCATGTTTCGGTATCGTTTTGCCAATCGTCAAGCTGAACAACCACATTTACTCCTGATATAGACCCAACTGTTTCCATTTCTTCAAGATCATCCCAGGCAGCATCTTCCAGATCATTATCCCCATCAATATATACCATAATAGTCCATTCATCAGCCGAGTAGGCTAAGCTGGCAGAAAAAATTATTAGTATTACTACTAAGAAAAACACCACAAAAAAAGCCTTTTTTCTTTCATAGAACTTTTTCATTACACTCTCCTCCTTACTTTTTCAATTTTAAATTTCAAAGAACTTGCTAATGTAAAAGGGTTTGAGGAATAGCCTTTTCTTCTTTTTGTATAGCAGGAGGGATAACAGGTCCAGAAGGAACTTCTTCAGGTAAGAAGGTGGCAAAAGTTGGTTTTTGAACCTCTTTTGCAGCCACCACCTTTATTTTTTCTTTCTCAAATTTAAACAGTTTACTATCCGGGATAGCAGTTGAATATTGAGTATAATAGAAACGTCCTATGCTGATGTTTTTTTTACTCTCAATAGTTGTAGGCTGAAGGAGTTTTGTTCCATCCATCCGGCAGTTGATAATTAAAAGGGGGTATATCTCTCCTTTATCATATTTTTTCGTTCCTGTAAAAACTGCAAAAAATTGGTGCTCCTCTCCTGGATCTAAAGTTTTCCACTGAATAAATATGCTGTTTCCCTGAGCCATATTTCCAAATCCATCCTTAATAATCCAGGGTTGAATCTGAACTCCTGAGGAGAGGCAGTATTTAGCAACATCAAATAACCTTATATTTTTTCCATTTTCTCCTACATTCATAATTGTATCCGGAAAGAAAAGTTCAAATTGTAAAAACTCTATTTTTTGGTTAGATATATTTTTTATCGTGTAATTCAAGGAAAGTTGCGCAACATTTTCATCTATCATAGAAGCTCTATAATCAGTTATAACTGATAATCCGGAAATTTTAAAGCCATCAGGAGCATGAAACATATTTGCCTTCCCTAAGTAATTATCAAAATAAATAATAGCTGCCTGATGGGCTTGAATTGAAATATCCCTCCAGATGTAGCTTACCTCATCTATTTTTTTTTCAATTTCTGGTTCACCGAGGACATTAAAATTTTTAATTTCTACCTGAGAAGGATAATACATAGGCATATCAAGTTGTGCATCTTTTCCAAATCGAGGATAAGACTTGCTCTTTCTATACATATTTTCCGGGATAATTGATTCCAAGGTGACTTTGCAGGCAGTATCTGATAAATTAACCACGTAAGCTGTATGGTTTACTATTGCTGTGTGGTTGAATACCTGGGGAACATCTCTTTCCACGACCAGGATAGGAAGTGGCTCCTCAGATAAACAGAGAGTGGAAAAAATTAGAGAAATTGAAAAAATAAAAAAAATAATAAGTCCTACCTTTACTAATCCATCTTTAAAGTATGAACTTTTCATTGATTTTGCCTTTTTTATTTTTTGCTTATCACCTTCTCCCTCTCCTTTAAAGAAGAGGGAGAAGGGAAAAATTTAACCTCTTTTTAAATTAAATATCCCGGGATCAATCAAATCTCGGAGAGCATCAGAAATCTGCATTTTAAAACGATGAGCTTGGAGCATATCCGGTAATTCCAAAAGTCCCAGGATAACCCTTGTGAGAAGTAGTCCAGGCAATGCCAAGAGCAAGAGCTACATTTGCAGGCTTATGTTTTGCCAATCCATAGTACCAGAACCAGGCATCCACCCATTCTGATCTTCCTACATAAAGTGGAGTTTTCCCGCTTATGTAAACTCTGGCCCAGTTACCAGGATAAAATGCTGCACGCAGTGGAAGCTTGAAGGCATTACAGGAATTTACAAAAAGCACCGCTCCTACTACTCCCCATTTGTAGGGAGGAGGAGCCACCATGGAGGCTAAAACCCACCCGTCAGACATAACCAATCCATAAGGACATCCATGACCGATGTTGCTATAGTAGCGGAGCTGATAACCATATTTAAAAACATTCATGTTGTTGGTAACACTTGCAGCTGAACCTCGAGCATAGTATGCAGCATGGGTTTTCCAATGCATAACGTAGGCTATATAGTAAGTTAAGTTCCAGGCATCTTTGTAGGATGGACCAACTGGACAGTTTGCAAAGCCCTTGGCTTTTTTATACCAGGGAGTCCTGACTTTTCCTCCACGGAGCTGAGTAGCACCAGTTTTTAATCTTGCCTTTGTTGCAGCAGCAGGCTCAGCAGGTGCTTTACCTTTGGGTGCTCTTATAAGTTTTTCCTTTTCCTTTATCTGCTTGGAAGGTTTGATTCCTTCCTTTATTTGAAGCTTTATTTCTGACTCAGGAATGTAATTTTTTCTTGTTCTAATATTGGTAGCTTTTCCACGAACGTAGTTCCATCTTATAAGGTTCATTACAGCCGTATAGGTCTTTTTATACAGAAAAGTTGCTCTGGTCTCACATCTAAACCCACCTTTCACCTGCGAGAGGATTTTTGTTTCGGCAAGTACCATAGAGCTCTTACCAACATCGGCTTTAAAACTCTTGAGAATGAGGTCTTTCGTAATTGCTCTGATATTACTTTGAGCTTTTGGGGGTACCTTAACTTCTCTTTCTACTGAAACCTGGATATTCATAGATATTGCAGAGAACCCAGTAGATACAGTAGCCATCATTAGGCCTATCACCAATAATGTAATTATCCCTACTCTGGCGTTTATTTTCATCCTTTACCTCCTTTTAATTTTTTATTTTAATTTGTTTCTGTTAGTATAACCCTCATCACCCCCTTTTCCAAGGCATCAATTTCTCTCTTTTTTATTTATCTTTATACGGGAACCATAAACAAAATTTTATGATGTAAAGATCTGGAACCCTATGGCTTTTGAAAGTCCAGATATACAGAGAAAAACACCACTTGGAAGGAATTTTGATGGATATATAAGAAAAAAAACCACCTCCACTCAGTCCACTTTGTTTTGGAGTCTAATAGCAGTTTTTCAATATACCCTTATATTCTAACTTGTCAAGTCAAAATTCAGATACAGAAAAAAGAACTTGATTTTACAGGAAAATATTAGACTTTTCCTTATTTAAGGGGGGGGAGCAGCGCAAGATTGAGGGGAAATGCGAAGCATTGCCCCTCAATTAGTTTGACTTTACTTTTTGTGATATTTTATTACACTCTTCCAGTAACCTGTAAGCTATAAAAAGAGGTAATAAAAATGGAGAATATTTATAGTGAATATGAAAGAAGG